>NZ_JBYSXL010000053.1:0-32887 GCF_058782155.1 Methylobacterium sp. FW306-05-D | reverse complement strand
CCGGACAGCACCCGGATCAGCTTGGCCTGGGCCATGGGGGCGCGCTGGAAGTGCAGGCCGCGCACGGTGCCGCGCGGAGCGGAGAAGGATTGGTTGTCCTGGATGAACACATCCGCGATGCCCGCCCGCGCCAGGATGTCGGCCCGGTAGGTCTCGCAGAACCAGCCCCGCGCATCGCCCAACCGCGTCGGCACCACCCGCCGCACCGCCGGAATCTGCGTCTCAATCACCTGCATGCCAGAATGCCTCCACGACCGGGAATGACCATCACTCTTGGCAAGGCTGTGTCTAAGACTGTCAAGACCGGCGTGAGGGATTTTCGGGGTTCGCCTCAGCCTAAGGTTGCGTAGGCTCAGGTTGCCCTCGAGCCCCGGCCCTGTTTCCGACACACGACTCCGCAAAACCGGACGGTGTTGATGTTCCCGGATCTCCCTCTGGTCAGCCGGTGGGATAGTCCGGACGGAAAGTATCGATGATCGCCATTCAGATCATATCCGGAACGTTCGGCCCCGGAGCGGGCTCCTACGAGTTCGGCGTCTTCGCGTTGCCCGATGGAAGCCGGCGCGGGGTCGAGGACCTGGAGTCCTCTGCGCTCCGGCCGCCGACCCAGCCGCCGCGACGCTCCGGTATCGCCCGGGGATTGCGCGAGGCCCTGGCGGCGACCGGTCCCCTGCCGAATCCGTTCGGCTTCGCCGCTTCCCTCGTGCATGCAGGCCTCGACGTGCTGGGCGGTGACGCGGGGCCGGCCTGGACCGTCGAACTCCGATTCAGGGACGGTGCCGGCGCGCTGATCCGGGTCGACGGCGAGACGGCCGCGCAGATCGAGCGAGACCGGGAGGTGGTGCGACGCGCCGGCCAGCGCCTGTCCCCGCCCCTCCCCGTCGCAACGGAGGCTCGGACGCCCGGGGCGGAGGGAGATGCCGACCCGGCCGACGTGTCCGTTCCCGACGGACAGACCCTGGCCTCTCTCTTCGCGTACGAGAAGCGCGGTGGTCGCGTGCGTCGCCTGTCCAAGGCGCTGGACGGCGCCTGATCCGCCGCGACGGCGGGATCTCATCCCTCGATGACGCTGACATGGGCCGCGACGACCTTCCAGCCGTCGGGGAAGCGGATCCAGGTCTGGCTCTGGCGTCCGATCCGTCCCGGCGCGCTCGACCGGGAGAACAGCGTCATCGCGATCCCGGTATCGGTGCCGTAGGTGGTGATGACCGTGTCCCTGAGGTCGCGGGCGAGCCCCACGGGCGAGCGCGTCCGGCGGAAGGCGCGGATCGCCTCCATCCCGTAGAGGTTCTCCGCCCCGCCGTAGCGGATGGTACGCGGATCATCGTGAAACAGTGCCTCCAGGGTCGGCACATCGTTGCCCACCAGGGCCGCCTCGTAGGCCGCGAAGGCGGCCTCCACTTCAGCCTTCACGGCTGGATCGTCGATGAGCATCGGAGTGTCGCTCACAGCTTCGCCACGGGCGCCCGGACGATGCCGTCCCGCTCCAGATGGTGCGCCACCCGCAGGGCATGGTCTTCGCGCCAGGGCGCGGCGATGACCTGAACCCCCAGCGGCAGGCCCTCGTCGAGGCGCACCGGCACGGCCACCACGGGCAGGCCGATGAAGGAGATCGGCTGGGTGAACACGCCGATATTGGCTCGCACCGGCAGGGTCACCCCGTCGAGGACGAAGGTGGCTTGTCCCGAACGGGGCGCGCGGCACGGAGTGGCAGGCGCCAGGATCACGTCGACGTCACGGAACAGGTCCTGCACGGCGGCCCGATACCAGCGGCGGAAGCGCTGCGCCCGCTCGACGAGCGGGGCCGGGATCATCGCCCCGGCGATCAGCCGATCGCGCACGGCCGGGTCGAAATCGTGCCCGCGGGTCCTGAGGCGGTCGAGATGGAGGGCAGCCCCCTCGGCCGCCGTGATGAGGTAGGCGGCGGCCCGGGCGCGGGCCGCCTCCGGGATCTCGACGCTGCGCGTGGCACCGAGAGCTCGGGCGACGGCGGCCACGGCCGCGAACGCCTCGGCGTCGCCGCCGCGCGCGAAGTAGCCGCTCGCCACCGCGACCCGCAGATCGCCGAGGCCCTCGGCGAGACCGGGCAGGACCGGGGCGGCCGGCCGCGTCGTCGCCACGGGGTCGTCCGGGTCCGGCCCCTGCATGGAATCGTAGCTCAGGGCGAGGTCCGTGACGCTGCGCGCCATGGGGCCGAGATGGTCGAGGCTGCCGACGAAGGGGAAGCTGCCCGCCCGCGTCAGGCGGCCGTAGGTCGGCTTGAGGCCGAAGCAGCCGCAGAAGGCGGAGGGAACCCGAATCGAGCCGTTGGTGTCGGAGCCCAGCGCGATCGGGACCAGGCCGGCTCCGACGGCGCCCCCCGAGCCCCCGGACGAGCCTCCGGACATGTGCCCGAGATCGTGCGGATTGCGGGTCGACCCGTCATGGACGTTCTCGCCGGTGAAGTCATAGGCGTACTCGCCCATGTTGAGGCCGCCGACGAGGATGGCGCCGGCCGCCTCCATCCGGCGCACCAGGGCACCGTCGCGCTCGGCCGGGGGCCGCTCACGGTTGATCTTCGACCCCGCGCGGGTCGGCAGGCCGGCGATGTCGATCAGGTTCTTGACCGCGAAGGGCACGCCGGCCAAAGGCCCCAAGGGCTCGCCCCGGAGTCGCGCCGCGTCCAGGGCGGCGGCGCGCGCTTGAGCCCGCGCGCCGAGCACGTCCGTGAAGGCGTTCACCGCGCCGTCCACCCGCGCGATGCGCGCCAGGGTCGCGGCCACGTTCGCGGCGGCGGTCGTGGTCCCGTCCCGGAACGCCGCCGCCAGCGCCTCGGCGGTCATGGTGCTCGGATCGGGCATCGCATCCGGACCGCGCGTCATGCTTCGTAGACCGGAGCGGCTTCCGCCTCGTCGGGCAGGGGAAACGCGGCGACCTGGGCGGCCGCCGCGCGCAGGACGGCAAGATTGCTGCCGATGGCGCCGATCCAGGCCGGATCGAGCGGAATGGCGAGCAGACCGGCCGCGGCGTCGATGTAGGCGTCGAGGCCGCCGGATGGCGGGTCGTTGCGCTCCGACATGAACTTCCTCCCAGGGGTTTCCCTCCGCGCGGCCGTTGGCCCTCACCGCACGGAGCGGGACCTATTCTGCCGCGACCGCGGCCTGAGTCGAGGGCGGCATCAGGCGTGCGGCCGCCCTCGAGCGCGAGGCGGCGTAGAGCAGTGCCGCCACCATCGCGTAAGCAAGCGCCAGGCCGGGCGTCACCGCGATTCCGACCGCCGGTCCGTGCATGAAGCCGAAGAAGGTGAGCACCGCTCCGGCGAGCGCGAAGGCGGCCGCCTTGGCAAAATCGCGCTCGATGATGAACACCGTCACGGCGCCGAGGATGAGTCCGCCGAGGATCGCGCCCTCGCCGAGGATGCCCAGGCCCTCGTACAGGACTCCCGCCTGTCCCAGCTTGGCGAGGCCCAGCGCCGCCGCGCTGGTGCCGGCCGCGCCCAGCGCACCGTCGATCAGGGTCTTGGCCCAGGCCGCGAGGTGCGGCGCGAAGGCCAGCACGATGGCCGGTGCGTGGGAGTGCGGGGTCTCCTGGAAGGCCTGCGCTCCGATGAGCATGCCGATGTAGAGCAGGATCGGGGCGATCGCCACGACGGGCACGAGGCTGGACAGCAGCGAGACGAGGTTGAGCCAGCACAGCAGCAGGATCACGGCCCCCGTGGCGAAGGAATAGCCGATGCGACCGCCCATCGCCTTCCAGCCGGGATGGCCGATATAGACCGCGTTGATGAAGGGGTTGCCCATGAGGCAGCCGATGAGGCTGACGACCCCGTCGGCGGTGAGCACGCGGGTGGTGGGATAGGGGTCGCCCGCCACCTCGGCGCTCTCGACGTTGTCCATGGCTTCCACGAGATCGTAGATGCCGAACGGGATCGCGGTCACGAGGATGATCCCGATGAAGTCGAAGCCCGAGAAGACGTGGCCGACCGCCGGCAGCGGCACCGAGAAGCCGATGCCCTGGAGCGCCGCGACGAGGCCGGGACCGCTGACGCCGCCCATGTCCAGGCCGAACAGCTTGGCGCCCCAGGCCACCACCATGCCGAACAGGATCGCAACCAGGCCCGCCGGCAGGCGGCCGGGATAGCGCAGGCCCCCGAACCAGGCGAGCAGGATGATCGCGAAGGCCACGACCCCGATCACCGGAGTGGTGATGAGTTCCAGGGCCGGTCGCATGGCGATGAAGGTCACGGAGACGCCCGCCAGGGTGCCGAGCAGCGCCGCCCGCGGGGTGATCCGCCGGATCACCGGCGCGGCGAAGCCGCCGATCATCAGGATGAAGCTCTGGATGAACACCCAGGCGAGACCCGCCTCCCAGGCCTTCACGGGATCGCCCGTGGCGAGCTTGATCGGCAGCATGATCACGAAGACCACGATGAACATGTGCGGTACGCTGATGCCGGAGGGCAGCGCGCAGACGTCGTGACGCCCGGTGTCGCGGGCGAGGCGGTAGGCCAGCCAGCCGTAATAGGCGGTGGAGAGGCAGAGCATCAGCCCGATGGCCGGCAGGATGCGCCCGAAGGTGATCGCGTCCGGCATGCCGAGCACGAAGCGCAGGAGGCCGGTGAGCACCAGCAGATTGACGAGGATGTTGGTGCCGAAGCCGAAGAAGGCGTTCCAATCGCCCGGTACCCAGAGCCTCGGGCGGGATGGCCCCCCGAATCCGGATGACGCCGACCCTGTCCCGAATGTGCCCGCCGTCATGCTGGTGCTCCTTCCCGCTGGTGTGCCGCTCCCGCGTGCCTGGATATTCGTTCCGGTCGGCGCGGCTCTAGCGCGCGCCGCCGAGGACCTCGATCACCGCGGCCGAGGAGGAGATCCAGCCGAAGATGCCGCCCTGTGCGGCGATCATCGCGAGACCGACCCGGTGAAATTCGGGAAAGTAGGAGGCGCAGCCGTCCCCGATCGCCACGCAGCGGTAGCCACGGTCGTTGCCCTCGCGGATCGTCGTGTGCACGCAGACCTCGGTGGTGACGCCACAGACGAGCAGGGTGGCGATCCTGCGTGCGGCGAGGACGGCCCCGAGATCGGTGGCGTAGAAGGCGCCCTTCCCGGGCTTGTCGATGATCACCTCGCCGCGCATCGGTGCCAACTCGGAGACGATGCCGTGGCCCGGCTCGCCCCGGATCAGGATCCGGCCCATCGGGCCCGGCGCACCGATCCGTGCCGTGGGCGCGCCCCGCTCCAGCTTGGCCGCAGGGGCATCGGACAGATCCGGTTTATGGCCCTCCCGTGTGTGCACGATGAGGAGGCCGGCGCGTCGGGCGGCGGCGAGGACGGACCGGATCGGCGGCACCGCGGCCTGGAGCAGCGACACGTCGTTGCCCAGGGTCTCCCCGAAGCCGCCCGGCTCCAGGAAGTCGCGCTGCATGTCGATGATCACCAGAGCGGTGGTCGCGGGATCGATCGACAGCGGAGCGGGCTCGGCCGCAAGGAGATGGGACATGCCGGGGCACCGAGCCGGAGGATCGTTCACCGCAGCAGGTGCGAGGGACTGCGCCGCGCCGCGAATCTCCCTCGATCATGTATGCACGGGCGCCACCGGACACGCTCAAATTATGCTCGATCCTGCCTTCTTGTCCGGCAGCCTGCAAAATTCGACGCCGCGGTCAGCGACGCAAGCGCTCCGGATGCGGGCCGGACGGTTCGGACGCCCGCCGTCGCCTGCCTTCGCGTGCCGTCGCGCGATCCTCGGCCTTGGCGGCGTCCACGGTCTCGAAGGCGTCCTCGACGATGCTCATGTGGATCAGCATGGCGGCGTTCGCGGCGGACGCATCCCGCGACAGCACGGCACGGACGACGGCCCCGTGCTCGCCGTGCGAGCGGTGCAGGCGCCCGGGCGCCTGGAACTGCGCCCGCCGGTAGGGCGTGAGGCGCCGCCGCAGGGAGAGGGCGATCTCCTCCACCACGCTGTTGTGGGCCCCCACGTAGAGCGCTTCGTGGAACGCTTGATTCGCGTCGGCGTAGCCCCCGCGGTCGTCGGCCTCGGCGAGCCGGCCCATCGCCTCGTGCAGGTTCTGCAGGGCGGCCCGCTCGGCGGGGCTCATGCTGAGGGTGGCGAGGCGCGCGCAGGTCGCCTCGATCTCCCCCATGGCGATGAAGAGCATGTCGAGCTCGTCCGGCGTGATCGTCCGCACCGTGGCCCCGGTGCGCGGGCGCAGGTCGATCAGCCCCGTCCCGCTGAGCAAGCGCAGGGCGTCGCGCACCGGCGTGCGCGAGACGCCGAAGCGCCGGGCGAGCACCTGCTCGTCGAGGCGCAGGCCCGGCGGGAAAGTGCCGGTGAGGATCTCGCCGGCGATCTCGTCCGCAAGGCGTTCGGCACGGGTCTGGGACGCGGGCAAGGGGATCTCGATGCTGGAGAGCGCCGGGGCCGGACGCGAGCGGCGGCGTGGCGGCATCGTAGGGCCGAGTTGCGCGCCACCGCAACGGCGGGTCGTCCGAGCGTCGGCGCGGCAGCACACCGATGCCGTGCGGGCATCACGCCCAACGAGCACGCAAGCGTGACCGGGAAACGGCCCCCCGGCCGCGAAGACCGCTGCGCCGCCGCCGGCGATCTCCCCTCCGGCCTCGGCCGACGCGGGGCGTCGAACCGGCCGTGCTTGGCGGCCGCCGCGCCGGTGTTGCGGATCTGCATCTGTGCGGCGATCAGCGGTCAGGCCCTCGCACGCTGGCACATCGGTTGCTGAAACATCCCGCAACGGGCGTTCAAGCCCACGGGGGACGTCATGACGATCACGATTTTCGCACGGCCGCTCGCGGCGGCCGCCATCAGCCTTGCCGCCCTGGTGCCGGCCGTGGCCGCGGATCTCACCAAGGAGAAGGCGCCGGTGGCGCCCACGGAAGTTCCGTCGTCCTTCTTCCTGTTCTCGGACACGCAGGTGAGCTACCGCTACCAGTTTCCGGCGGCCAATCCGGGCAGTCAGGTGCAGCGGGCCGACGGCAGCTTCCGCAACCAGGACGCGCCCAAGCACATCCTCAACATCTCGCACGCCGATGCCTGGGAGTACGGCACGAACTTCTTCTCCCTCGACATCCTGAAGTCGGGCGCGCAGTTTCCGGCCGGCACCACCAACGCGCCGGGGGGCTTTGCCCAGTACGATTACGGGAACACCGAGGCCTACGGGCTCTACCGGGGCACGCTCAGCCTGAACGCGCTGACCGGCACCAAGGCCTTCGTGGTGCCGGGGATCGTCAAGGACGTGTCGCTGGCCTTCGGCTTCGACGCCAACGCGCAGAACGACGCCTTCGGTTCGAAGAAGCGCGACGTGGTGGGGGGCCTGAACTTCGCCTTCGACGTGCCGGTGGGCTTCCTGAACGCCTCGGTGCACGCCTACAAGGAGTGGAACCGCAACGGCTTCAACCTGGGGGCGGACCGCTACACCAGCTTCGACGTCGTGCCGGAGTTCGAGATCGTCTACAACTTCCCGCTGACCTTCACGGGCCTGCCGCTGAGCATCGCGGGCTTCAACAACATCGTGCTGCCCAAGGGGCGGGGCGTGGACAACCCGGCCGTCTTCGCCTCCAACCCGAAGACGGGTCTGGAATTCCTCTCGCGCACCAACCTGGTCCTGGATGTCGGCAAGCTGATCTACAACCAACCCAACCGGGTCGATGTGTTCATCGGGTTCCAGTACTGGCACAACAAGTTCGGCAACATCGAGCGGTTCAACTTCAAGGGCACCGAGGAGAAGAGCTTCCTGGCCGGTGTCGCGTTCCACGTGTTCTAGGGGCAGAGTGCGGGGGCTGAGGGCAATCCCTTCGATCGAGCCTCGATCGCCATGCAGAACGTCCGCCCCGGACAGCAGCCGGACGCGGACCCAACGGAGATGACGGACAGAATGGCCGAGGCCAGCCCATCGAAGCGTCTCTGGATCCGCAACCCGCTGTCGATCCTGGCCGAGGATTCCGCCGGCGGCATCGTCGTCGAGGGCACCCGCATCGTCGAGCGGGTGCGGACC
This sequence comes from Methylobacterium sp. FW306-05-D, assembly GCF_058782155.1. NCBI lineage: Bacteria > Pseudomonadati > Pseudomonadota > Alphaproteobacteria > Hyphomicrobiales > Methylobacteriaceae > Methylobacterium > Methylobacterium sp. FW306-05-D. The sequence continues at coordinate 24,897 of NZ_JBYSXL010000053.1, read as the reverse complement.
GGCGCCACGCCCGCCGCACCGGTGGACGAGACCTTCGACGCCAGTCGCCACGTGGTCATCCCGGGCCTCGTCAACACCCACCACCACTTCTTCCAGACCCTGACCCGCGCCCATCCGGTGGCGATCAACAAGCCGCTCTTTCCCTGGTTGAAGGCGCTCTACACCGTCTGGGACAAGATCACCCCGGATGCGTTCCGGCTGGCCACCCGCCTCGCCTACACGGAACTGCTGCTCTCCGGCTGCACCACGGCGGGCGACCACCACTATCTCTTCCCCAAGGGACTGGAATCCTCCGTCGATATCCAGGTCGAGGAGGCCAAGCCCCTCGGCATCCGCGCCTTCGTCACCCGCGGTTCGATGAGCCTGTCCGAGCGCGACGGCGGCCTGCCCCCCGAATGCCTGACGCAGGACGACGACACCATCCTGGCCGACAGCGAGCGGGTCCTGCGCCTGTTCCACGACCCGAAGCCCGGCGCGATGGTGCAGATCGGGCTCGCCCCCTGTTCGCCCTTCAACGTCACGAAGCGGCTGATGCGCGAGAGCGCGGCGCTGGCGGACGCCCACGATTGCCGCCTGCATACCCATCTCGGCGAGACGCTGGACGAGGACCGCTACTGTGTCGAGATGTTCGGCCAGCGCCCGGTGGACTACCTCGAGGAGGTGGGCTGGATGAGCCCGCGCACCTGGCTTGCCCACGGCATCCACTTCAACGATGCCGAGGTGAAGCGGCTCGGCGCGGCCGGCGTGGGCGTGTGCCACTGCCCGACCTCGAACATGACCCTGGCCTCGGGCCAGTGCCGGACCTGCGAGCTGGAGGCCGCGGGCAGCCCGGTCGGCCTCGGCGTCGACGGCTCGGCCTCCAACGACAGCTCGAACCTGATGGAGGGCGTGCGCCACGCCCTGATGATCAATCGCCTGACCTACGGGGCCGAGGCCGTGACCCATCTCGATGCCCTGCGCTGGGCGACGGAAGGCTCCGCCGCCTGCCTCGGGCGCAGCGACATCGGCCGTATCGCTGAGGGCCGGGAGGCGGATCTGGCGCTGTTCACCCTCGACGAACTGCGCTTCTCCGGCGCGCACGATCCGCTGGCCGCCCTGGTGCTCTGCGGCGCCCACCGGGCCGACCGGGTGATGGTGGCGGGCGCCTGGCGCGTGGTCGACGGCCAGCCCCTGGGAATCGAGACCGGGCAATTGCGCGAGGCCCATACCCGCCTCGCCCACACGCTGTTCGGGACACACTAGGGTGGTGCCCGTCGCGCCCCCGGTCCGGACGGAGGGGCCGACGCCCCTGTTCGGCGCCTACGGCATCGTCAAGCGCTTCGGCGATTTCACGGCCAATGACGGGGTCGATCTCGAGATCCGTGCCGGCGAGATCCACGCCCTGCTGGGGGAGAACGGAGCCGGTAAATCGACCCTGATGAAGATCCTCTACGGGCTCCTCGAGCCCACCGAGGGGGTGGTCACCCATCGCGGCGACGTGGTGCGCCTGGCCAACCCGGAGGCCGCGCGGGCCCTCGGCATCGGCATGGTGTTCCAGCACTTCTCGCTCTGCGAGAACCTCACGGTGGCGGAGAACATCGCGCTCGTGATGCCTAAGGGGCTGAGCGGGCGAACCCTCAAGGCGCGCATCGGCGCGGTCGGCGCCGCTTATGGCCTGCATCTCGATCCCGACCGCCCGGTCTGGTCGCTCTCGGCCGGCGAGCGCCAGCGCATCGAGATCATCCGCTGCCTGCTGCAGGACCCCAAGCTCGTGATCCTCGACGAGCCGACCTCGGTGCTGACGCCGGGCGAGGCGGAGCTGCTGTTCACCGTCCTGGAGCGCCTGCGCGACGAGGGCCGGGCGCTGCTCTACATCTCGCACCGGCTCGACGAGGTGCGCCGGCTCTGCGCGCGTGCCACCATCCTGCGGGGCGGCCGGGTTGTGGGGGCCTGCGACCCGCGCGCGGAGACCGCCCGTTCGCTGGCCGCCATGATGGTGGGCGAGCAGGTGGGCGAGGTGAAGCCGCCCTCCGGGGTGCCGGCGGGCCCCGAGCGCTTGGTCCTGTCCGGGCTCACCCTCCCCGCCCCCGGCCTGCACGGCACCGCCCTCGACGGCGTCTCGCTCAGCGTGCGCGGCGGCGAGATCGTCGGCATCGCGGGCATCGCCGGCAACGGTCAGGCGGAGCTGTTCGACGCCCTCTCGGGCGAGGCCCTGGCGCCCGAGCCCGGGATGGTGCGGTTCGACCGCGTCGATTCCGGCCGCCTCGGCATCACCGCGCGCCGCCGCAACGGGGCCGCCTTCGTGCCGGAGGAGCGCAACGGCCACGGCGCGGCCCCGACCCTGAGCCTCTCCGACAACGCCATCCTCTCGCGCCACGCCACGGCGGCCCTGAGCCGCTTCGGATTCCTGCGCCGCGCCGCCGCGAAGTCCCTCGCGAGGGCCGTGATCGACGCCTTCGACGTACGCAAGGCCGGCCCCGACCCCGCCGCCGGCACCCTCTCGGGGGGCAACCTGCAGAAGTACCTGATGGGCCGCGAGATCCTGGCCGAGCCCGGCATCCTCGTGGTCAACCAGCCGACCTGGGGGGTCGACGCCCTGGCCGCCGCCCATATCCGGCAGGCGCTCCTCGACCTGGCGGCACGCGGCGCCGCCGTCCTGGTGATCAGCCAGGACCTCGACGAGTTGTTCGAGATCGCCGGGCGGATCGCGGTGCTGCACGACGGCGCCCTGTCGCCGGCGGTGCCGGCGGCTCAGACCACCCGCGAGACCCTGGGCCTGCTCATGGGCGGGGCCGAGCCGGCGCCCGCCGGCCCACCGGTGGCGATCACCCCGGACCTCGACCGGGAGCCGAGCCATGCGCATTGACCTGACGCCGCGCACCAACCGCTCGGCCCTGATGGATGCGCTCTCGCCGGTCCTCGCCTTCCTCGCCGCCCTGGCGGTTGGGGGCCTGGTGGTGGCCGCCCTGGGCCGCTCCCCGGCCGCGGCCTTCGTCACCTATTTCGTGGCGCCCTTGAGCGAGCTCTGGTCCCTGCAGGAGGTGGCCCTGAAGGCCGCGCCGCTGGCCCTCATCGCCACCGGCCTCGCCTTCTGCTTTCGCGCCAACATCTGGAATATCGGCGCCGAGGGCCAGTTCGTGGTCGGCGGTCTGTTCGGGGGCTGGATCGGCGTCGCCACCCACGGGGCCACCGGCAACACCCTCTGGGTGCTGCCCCTGATGCTGATCGTCGGCACCGCGGCCGGCATGCTCTACGCGCTGATCCCGGCGTTCCTGAAGGTCCGCCTCGGGGTCTCGGAGATCCTCACCAGCCTCATGCTGGTCTACGTGGCCGAACTGCTGCTCGACTACATGGCGCGGGGGCCTTTGCGCGACCCGGCCGGCTTCAATTTCCCCCAGAGCGTCACCTTCGACGAGGCCGCCCGCCTGCCCTACCTGATGGAGGGCGACACCCTGCATGCCGGCGTGGCGATCGCCCTGGGCGCCGTCGTCGTCGCCACCCTGGTGCTCGCCCGCACCCTGTTCGGCTTCACCGTGCGGGTGGTGGGGGCCAGTCCCCGCGCCGCGCGCTTCGCCGGCTTCAGCGACGCCCGCCTGACACTCGCGGTCTTCGCGGTTTCCGGGGGCGCCGCGGGCCTCGCCGGCATCGCCGAGGTGGCGGGCAAGATCGGTCAGCTCCAACCCTCGATCTCGCCGGGCTACGGCTTCACCGCCATCATCGTGGCCTTCCTCGGCCGGCTCTCGCCGCCGGGGATCCTGGTGGCGGCCCTCGTCATCGCGCTGACCACCATCGGCGGCGAGGGCGCGCAGATCAACCTGAAACTGCCCCTCGACCTCACCCGGGCCTTCCAGGGCCTGCTCCTCGCCCTGGTGCTCGGGGCCGACGCCCTGTCGCGCTATCGGGTCCGCCTCGTGCCGGGAGCCGCCGCGTGAGCCTCGACATTCTCCAGATGGTGCTCGTCACCATCATCGCCGCCGCCACCCCGCTGATGATCGCGGCCCTCGGCGAACTCGTCGCCGAGCGCGCGGGCGTGCTCAACCTCGGCGTCGAGGGCATGATGGTGCTGGGCGCGGCCACCGGCTTCGCGGTGGCGGTGGAGACCGGTTCGACGCTGCTGGGCGCCGTGGCCGGCGCCGGGGCGGGCCTCGCCCTCTCGGCCCTGTTCGGCATCCTCACCGTGGTGCTCAGCGCCAACCAGGTCGCCTCCGGCCTCGCCATGACGATCCTGGGCCTTGGCCTCTCGGGCCTCGTCGGCGCCTCCTACGTGGGCCTGAAACGCGAGCCTGCGCCGCATCTGGGGCTGCCCGGCCTCACCGACCTACCCGGCATCGGCCGCCTGCTCTTCGGGCAGGACGGCTTCGTCTACCTCGCCTTCGCCCTGGTGGCGGGCGTGTGGTGGTTCCTGTGGCGCACCCGCGCCGGCCTGATCCTGCGGGCCATCGGCGACGATCATACCGCCACGCATGCCCTCGGGCTCAGAGTCCGCAAGGTTCGCTTCCTCGCGGTGCTGTTCGGGGGCGCCTGCGCGGGGCTCGCGGGAGCCTACCTGTCCCTGGCCTATACCCCGTTCTGGGCGCCCGCCATGACGGCCGGGCGCGGCTGGATCGCCCTGGCGCTCGTGGTCTTCGCCTCCTGGCATCCGCTGCGGGTGCTCGCCGGCGCCATGCTGTTCGGGGGCGCCACCGTGCTCCAGCTCCATGCCCAGGCCGCCGGCATCGGCCTCCCGGGCCAGGCGCTCTCCGCCCTGCCCTACCTCGCCACCATCCTGGCCCTGGTCTTGCTCTCCCTCGGCAGGCGGCAGGGCGGTTCCCTCGCCCCGGCGGCACTCGGCCGGGTCTTCACCCCGCACCGCTAGGCGTGCGTCAGTTTAAGGACATCGAGACGATGCGGATTGTGCAGGGTGCCCTGTTGGCCGTTCTGGCGCTCGGGATCGGCGGTGCGCAGGCCCAGGAGAAGAAACCCGGAGAGAAGCTGAAGGTCGGGTTCGTCTATGTCGGCCCGGTCGCCGATTACGGCTACTCGTTCCAGCACGACCAGAGCCGCAAGGCCCTGGCCGCCGCGCTCGGCGACAAGGTCGAGACCAGTTTCCTCGAGAACGTGCCCGAGGCCGACAGCGAGCGTTCCATCGAGAGCTTGGCCCGCTCTGGCCACGGCCTGATCTTCACCACCTCGTTCGGCTTCATGGAGCCGACCCTGAAGGTCGCCAAGAAATTCCCCAAGCTGAAGTTCGAGCACGCCACCGGCTACAAGCGCGCGGCCAACGTCTCGACCTACTCGGCCCGGTTCTACGAGGGCCGCTACATCTGCGGCGAGATCGCCGGCCGGCTCTCGAAGACCGGCACGCTCGGCTACATCGCCTCGTTCCCCATCCCCGAGGTGGTGAGCGGAATCAACGCCTTCATGCTCGGCGCGCAGTCGGTGAACCCCAACATCAAGCTCAAGATCGTCTGGGTGAACACCTGGTTCGATCCGGGCAAGGAAGCGGAGGCCGCTAAGGCCCTGCTCGCGCAGGGCGCCGACATCCTGTCGCAGCACACGGATTCCGCCGCGCCGTTGCAGGAGGCGGAGAAGCAGGGCAAGCTCGCCTTTGGACAATCCTCCGACCAGATGCGCTTCGCCCCGAAGGCCCAGCTCACCTCCATCGTCGACGACTGGGACGGCTACGTCATCGCCGAGGCCAAGGCCGTCCTCGACGGCACCTGGAAGAGCCACGACACCTGGGGCGGCATCAAGGACGGCATGGTCGTGCTGGCGCCCTTCACCAACATGCCCGACGACGTGAAGGCCAAGGCCGAGGCCAGCAAGAAGGAGATCGCAGACGGTACGCTTCACCCCTTCCATGGCCCGGTGATCAAGCAGGACGGCACCGAGGTGGTGAAGGCGGGCGAGAACGCCCCCGACCCGATGATCCTCGGCATGAACTGGTACGTGAAGGGCATCGACGACAAGCTGCCGCAATAGGGGGCGGCGAACCCTTGCAGGCGGTGTGGAACCGCCTGTTGCACAACCCCTCGCCGAGCTTGCGCGGAGAGGGGTTGCTCGTTCCCGGTCCAAGGGACTGAAGGTCGTATGAGACACGCCATCCGCTTCCTCCTCGGCCACGAGGCGCGCACGATCGAGGCCTGTGACCCGACCCTGACGGTGCTCGATTGGCTGCGCGGGTCCGAGCGGCTGATCGGCACCAAGGAGGGCTGCAACGAGGGCGATTGCGGCGCCTGCACGGTGGTCGTGGTGCGCCCCGAGGGGCCGCCCGGCGCCGAGCGCCTGCGCTATCGCACGGTGGATGCCTGCATCACCTTCCTGGGGCAGCTCGACGGTTGCCAACTTCTCACCGTGGAGCACCTGCGCAGCGCCGACGGGACCCTGCATCCGGTCCAGCGACTGATGGTGGAGGAGCACGGCTCGCAATGCGGCTTCTGCACGCCGGGCTTCGTGATGTCCCTGTTCGCCCTGACCAAGGATCCGCCTGCCGCGGCCGGAGAGGTCTGGGCTTCGCCAAGCCCCATCGATGATGCGCTCGCGGGCAATCTCTGCCGCTGCACCGGCTACGCCCCCATCGTGCGCGCCGCCGAGCGGGCGCTGGCCGCCCCCGAGGCGGATGCCTTCGACGCTGCCCACGACGCCACCCTCGCCCGTCTCCTGGCCCTGCGCGACGACGAGACCGTGGCCGTCTCCGGGCCGAAGGGCCGCTTCCTGGCGCCCGCGACCACCGAGGCCCTCGTCGACCTTGTCGCGGAGCATCCGCAGGCGACGATCGTCGCCGGGGCCACTGACGTCGCCCTCTGGGTGACCAAGGGGCTGCGTGTGCTCGACCCGGTGATTTGGCTCGGACGGGTGCGCGACCTCGCCACCATCGCGGAAACGCCGCAGGGCCTGCGCATCGGCGCGGGCGTGACCCTGGCGGCGGCCGGCGCGGCGCTGGCTGACCTCCACCCCGACCTCGGCGAGCTGTTCCGCCGGCACGGCGCCGCCCAGACCCGCAATGCCGGGACGCTGGGCGGCAACCTCGCCAATGGCTCCCCCATCGGCGACGCCGCACCCGCCCTGATCGCGCTCGGCGCCACGCTGCACCTCACGAGCCGGACCGGCACCCGCGACCTACCGCTCGAGGATTTCTTCGTCGCCTACGGCCGGCAGGACCGCGCCGCCGACGAGATCGTCACGGGGGTCACGGTCCCACCCCTGCCGGCGGGGGCACGGCTGGCGGTCTACAAGGTCTCCAAACGCTTCGACGAGGACATCTCCGCCGTGCTCGGCGCCTTTCGGCTGACCCTCGACGCCGGCCGCGTCCGGGAGGCGCGCATCGCCTACGGGGGCATGGCCGGCACGCCGAAGCGCGCGACGCAGGCCGAGGCCGCGCTGGCGGGCCAGCCCCTCGGTGCCGCGGCGGTCCCGGCCTTCAAGGCGGCCCTCGCCCAAGATTTCACCCCGCTCACCGACATGCGGGCCTCGGCGGCCTACCGTCTCAAGGTCGCCGGCAACCTCATCGAGCGCCTGATCCACGAGGCCGCGCCGCAGGCGCCCGAGACCCGGCTCGCGGCTCCGGGGGAACTCGCGCATGCTTGACCCTACGCCCCCAGCCCCCAGAGCGGACGACCGGATCGCGGGCGGCGCCCACACGCCGCGCATCCACGACAGCGCGGCGCGCCATGTCAGCGGGTCTGCGGTCTACATCGACGACGCGGCCGAGCCGGCCGGGCTTCTCCACATCTGCCTGGGTCTCAGCGAGCGGGCCCATGCCCGCCTGGTCTCCGTGGACCTCGCTCCCGTGCGCGCGGCGCAAGGCGTGGTGGCGGTGTTCACCGCCGCCGACGTGCCGGGCGTCAACGAGATCTCCTCCTCGCACCGGGACGACGAGCCGATGCTGGCCGAGGACACGGTGTCCTATCTCGGCCAGCCGATCTTCGCCGTGGCGGCGCTGACCCGCGATGCGGCGCGGCGCGCCGCCCGCCTCGCCGTCATCGCCTACGAGGATCTCGCCCCCGTCCTCACCTACCGGCAGGCGCGCGCGGACGGAAAACTCGTCTGGCCGCCCATGACCCTGAAGCGCGGCGATGCCGACGCCGTGCTCGCCGAGGCTCCGGGCATCGTGCGCGGCCGCATGGCCATCGGCGGCCAGGAGCACTTCTATCTCGAGGGCCAGATCGCCCTCGCGATCCCGGGCGAGGACGACGAGGTCACGGTCCACACCTCGACGCAGCACCCCTCCGAGGCCCAGGCCCTGGTCGCCAAGGTGCTGGGCACCGTGAACTCCGCCGTGACGGCCGAGGTCCGCCGGATGGGCGGCGGCTTCGGCGGCAAGGAGAGCCAGTCGAACCTGTTCGCCTGCGTCGCCGCCCTCGTGGCCAAGAAGACCGGCCGTGCCGCCAAGATCCGGCCCGACCGCGACGACGACATGATCATCACCGGCAAGCGCCACGATTTCGAGGTGGACTACCTCGTGGGCCACGACGCGGACGGACAGATCCTCGCGGTCGACATGCAACTCGCCGCCCGCTGCGGCTGGGCCGCCGACCTGTCGGGGCCGGTCACCGACCGCGCCCTGTTCCATGCCGACAATTGCTACCACTACCCGGCGGTGCACCTGACCTCGCGGCCCTACCGAACCCACACCCAGTCCAACACCGCCTTCCGGGGCTTCGGCGGCCCCCAGGGCATGGTGGCGGCCGAGCGGGTGATCGAGGAGGTGGCCTATGCCTGCGGCCTCGACCCGCTGGAGGTGCGCAAGCGCAATTTCTACGGCACCGAGACCGACAACGTCACGCCCTACCACCAGGCCATTTCCGACAATTGCATCCGGGATTTGGTCGCGAAACTGGAAGTGAATTGTGATTACGCCGGGCGCCGCGCGGCCCTGCATGCGGCGAATGAAGCGAGCCCGGTGATCAAGCGCGGCATCGCCCTGACCCCGGTGAAGTTCGGCATCTCCTTCACCTCCACCGCCTACAACCAGGCCGGCGCCCTGGTGCACATCTACAATGACGGCTCGGTCGGCCTGAACCACGGCGGCACCGAGATGGGCCAGGGGCTCTACGTCAAGGTGGCGCAGGTGGTGGCGGAGGAGTTCCAGATCGACGCCGACCGCGTCCGCATCACCGCGACCACCACCGGCAAGGTGCCCAACACCTCCGCCACCGCCGCCTCCTCGGGGGCCGACCTCAACGGCATGGCGGCCCGCGCCGCGGCGCAAACCCTGAAGGGCCGCCTCGTCGCCTTCGCGGCGGAGGCCTGGAGCGTGGAGCCCGGGACGGTGCTGTTCCTGCCCAACCGGGTCCGGGTCGGAAATCAGGAGATCGCCTGGGGCGAACTGATCCACAAGGCCTATCTCGCCCGCATCCAGCTCTCCGCCACGGGCTTCTACAAGACGCCGACCATTCACTGGGACCGGGACGCCGGCCGCGGCCACCCGTTCTACTATTTCGCCTACGGCGCGGCCTGCGTTCAGGCGGCGGTGGACACCCTGACCGGCGAGTATCGGATCGAGCGGGCCGACATCCTGCACGATTGCGGCCGCTCCCTGAACCCGGCCGTGGACAAGGGCCAGATCGAGGGCGGCTTCATCCAGGGCCTCGGCTGGCTCACCACCGAGGAACTCTGGTGGGACGGCATGGGGCGCCTGCGCACCCATGCGCCCTCCACCTACAAGATCCCGGCCTGCGGCGACCGTCCGCGCATCTTCAACGTGGCGCTCTACGAGAATGAGAACCGCGAGGAGACGATCTACCGCTCCAAGGCGGTGGGCGAGCCGCCCCTGATGCTCGGCATCGCCGGCCTTCATGCCCTCTCGGACGCGGTGGCGAGCGTGGCCGGCCACCGGCACTGCCCCCGCCTCGACGCCCCGGCCACCCCGGAGCGCGTGCTCGACGCCGTCGACCGGATGCGGGCACTGGCGGAACACGCGCAGCCGTGACCCTCGTTCCGACGCAAGCGGTGTCGGAGGCGCTGTCGGAGATCCTGGCCACCGCCCTCGCGGCGGGCGAGCCGTCGGCCCTCGTCGCCCTCTCCGAGGCGCGGGGTTCGACGCCGCGGGAGGCCGGCACCGCCATGCTGGTGATGGCGGACCGCGTCGCCGGCACCATCGGGGGCGGCACCTACGAATGGGCGGGCATCGCCCGCGCCCGAGAACTCCTGGCGGCGGGCGAGGCCGAGGCGCTCCTGCGCATGCCGCTGGGGCCCGAGACCGGCCAATGCTGCGGCGGGCACGTGACCCTGACGATCCGGCGGACCGATGCCGGGACGCTCGCTGCCCTGCGGGCCCGGGAAGCCGAGAGGGCCGCGCGAGCGCCGCTGGTGATGATCTACGGCGCCGGCCATGTCGGGCGGGCCCTGGCCCTGGCCCTCGACCCGCTGCCGTTCCGCACCCGGATTGTCGACGACCGCACGGAGGAGATCGCGCGGGTCTCGGGGACGCGCGTCGCACGCGTCGTCGGCTCGGTGAGTACCGCCGCGGAATCGGCGCCGCCGGGCGCCGGCCACGTGGTGCTCACCCACAGCCACGCCCTCGATAGCCTGATCTGCGCCAGCCTGCTGGAGGCGAACACCTTCGCCTATCTCGGCCTGATCGGATCAGCCACGAAGCGGGTGACCTTCCTCTCCGCCTTCCGGGCGATGGGCCTCGACGAGGCGGCGCTGGCCCGCCTCGTCTGCCCGATCGGAGGCACGCGGGTGCGCGACAAGCGCCCCGCGGTGATCGCCGCCCTGGTGGCGGCCGAACTCATCGCCGTCTTCGCCGGCTGAGCGTCAGGGACGAGCGGGCGGCGGCGGGGGGACCTCGGTGCCGCGCGCGGGCATCTCCTCGGCGGGAACGCCACCGGCCCGGGGCGGGACCGGGATCGCCTCGCCGCTGCGGATCGCTTCCGCCTCGTTGCGGGGGCCGGCCCGGCCCTCGGTGCCGCCCGGCGCGGTGGCGCCGTCGATGCCGGCAGGTGCGCCGACGCTCTGGGCGAGGACCGGGCCTGCGAAGCCGAGGGGCAGGGCAAGGGACAGGGTGAGCAGGCTGAGAACACGGATCATGCGGTCTGGTTTCCTGGAAGCGGGCGGTTCGGGGGCGACTCAGCGGTGGCGGCGGTGATGCATCACCCGGTGGCGGGCCTTGTACCGGGGGCGGAGGCCGGTTCGGCCGCGCAGGCCGCCGGGGGCGGTGACCCGGGTCTGGCCGCCGGGCGCGATCAGCGTCCCCTGCGCCCGGGCTGCGGGCGCCAGTGCGAGAGAACCGCCCATGAGGAGCGCCGCGGCGAGACCGCGTGCGATCACGTTCCGGACTGAAAACCGATGCGTCAAATCCCGTCCTCCCTGGGGCTCGCCGGCCCGGGCATCGATCAAGTGGCACGCAAGGGATATGCCGGAATGGCTTGGAATCATGAGGCTTTGCGCGAACGGAACGACGCAGGCGGCCTCGGAGGCGACGGCCCTCAGCTGCCGCGATAGGTCTGGTAGCTCCACGGGCTCGCCACCAGGGGCACGTGGTAATGCCCCTCCGGGTCGGCGACGCCGAAGCGCAGCGTCACCACGTCGAGGAAGGGCGGCTCGGGCAGACCCGGGCAGGTGGCACGAAAGTGGTCGCCGATGTGGAAGCGCAGGTCGTAGGCGGCGATCGGCACCGGGCGGCCGCCGATCAGCGGCCCGTCGGTGCGCCCGTCGGCGTTGGTCACGGCGCGGGCCACCAGGGCGGTCTCCGTGTCGGACACCCATTCGTGGAGTTCCACCGGCACGCCCGGCGCCGGCCGCCCCGCGACCGTATCGAGGACATGGGTGGAGATCCGGCCCATGACGCGCGGCGCGCCCGGGCCGCTCACCAGGGTGCCGAGGCGGAGGGCGGCGATGCGGAACACCTCGGACAGGGCGGTCCGGCGCTCCGTGTCCGGGTCGGAGGCCAGGCGCGCCTCGAACGTCCGCAGCAGCGAGGCGCGGCCATGGCGCTTGACGCACAGGATGAAGGGAAACCCGAAGGCCCGGACATAGGCCGCGTTCAGCGCGGCGAACCGCTCGTATTCCGGCTCCGAGAGCCGGTCGAGGCCGGCGGCGGCCTGTTCGGCGATGGAATCGGGCGCGATCGCGCCGTCATGGGCAGCGTGCCCGGCGAGTTCGGGATGGTTGGCGAGGAGTGCGTGACGCGCCGCCTCGGGGGCAGCCTCGACCGTCCCCCGCATGGCGGCGAGCAGGGCCTCGACGGTGGGGAACGATCTGCGCGCCGCGACGGCCTCGGCGACCCAGGGCGCGTGCTCGAACACCGCGCCGAGGGCGGCGACGAAATCGCTTCGCGTGGCCTGGTTCAGGTCGTCGAGGGTCAGCATCGTGGTCCTTCCTGCGACGGGCGTGCCGCCTGATCCGGCGTAGCAGGCAACGGGCCATCCGGCGCCGGTGCTTCGCTGCCCAAAGGATCGCCAGGCGCGCGAAAATGTGGTCTGGCCGGCGATCCGATCCCGCCCGACCGAGGGATGCCCGACGGGCAGCGAGGCCAGCCATGATCCGCAAGACGCATCTCCCGCCCGACGCGACCCTGATCCAGGTTGCGGGCGACCTCGCCGAGCCCGAGGAGTACCTGCGCCGGCTTCTCGGGAACATGCGCTTCTGCCAGAAGCGGCACGGCGACGCTCTGGTGCGGATCGGGGTCACGGGCAAGAGCCGGGGAGTGGGCAAGGGAGCGGGCCTCAGCCCGTCCTATCGCATCGACTATCGGGTCGATGGGGTCGAGACGGTCTTCAACGGCTTCGGCGGCACCTCGCACAGCGCTTTCACCGAGACCAACGTCCGCGAGACGAACTGGAGCCGGGGCCACGCGACGATCCAGGAGGTCCAGCGCCTCTACGACGAGCTGCGCAAAGGGGCGCCCTGGGCTTCGGATCAGGGCTGAGCCTCCGCCGCGCGGGCGGCCGCGACGAGGCGCTCCGCGTCCTCCTGCAGGAGGAGCCGCTCGGCCACGAGGCCGTCCACCGCCCGGGCGACCGCCGCCGCCCGGTCGCCCCGGGCCGGATAGCGCTCGGCCAGCGAACGGCGCGGGTCGCCCTTTGCCGCGCGCTCGGCCTGGGTCTCGGCCAGGGGCAGCCGGCTGCCCTCCCGGTCGCAGAGCTCGCCCGCCGGGAAGGGCTCGGCATAGAGGTTCCAGCCGGTCTGCGTCGCGAGCGGGGCGGCGACGTCGGGCAGGCGGATGCCGGCGATCTCGTGCCCGTCCGCATCGACCTTCGGCACCAGGGGCCGGTACTGCGGACCGGCTTCCGGATGAGGATCGACGGCGCTCGCGAAGCGGGCGATGGCGTTCGGCGCCTCCGGCAGGCGCAGGCCCGGGATGTAGGGAAACCCGATCTCCGCGGCCGGCACGAGGGTCCCGTCGGCGAGGCGCGGCACCCGGCTCGGCGGCGGTGCGACCCCGCGGGCGACCCAGTCCTCCAGGGCCACCAGGAGCGCGCGCAGGGCCGGGGCGGGGCTCAGGGTGCTGCGCGGATGCAGGCACGGCCCCCGGGCCACGCTCAGGCCGGCGCGTCCGTAGTGGAACCCGCTGGAGATCAGGTAGGCCCGGGCGGTCTCCGGCAGGGCGACGTCGGCGCGGCCCAGGGGGTCGGTGGTGAGAAGCGAGGCGCCCTTCTGCCAGTACTCGGTGCTGGTGTTCACCTCCATCAGCAGCGGGTCGAACCCGTCTCCGCGCAGGAGCGCGCCGGTCCGGCCCGTCACCGGATCGTGCTGGGCGGCGGCCGAGAACGGGAAGGCGTTCTCCGGATAGAGATGGTCCTCGTGCTGGGTGTTGGTGCGCGAGGGCTGGCCGAAGCGGGCGTTCAGGTAGACGCCGCCGATGCCGGAGATGTGCAGGAGCATGCCGTCGAAGACGCGTCGGCCGTCCTCGTCCTGGTTGAAGCCCTGGGACACGTAGTCCCGCAGGAAGCGCCCGCTCTGCGAGATGCCGAGGGCGACCGCGTGGGTGATCGCGCCGCCGGCCGGGTTTCCGGGCGCGGCCGGTCCCCGGAGATGGGCGACGACGTCGCGGGTGGCCGCGAACCCGATGCCGAGCACCTTCGGGTTCGCGGCCGGATAGGTCAGGGTGTAGAGCGTGCCCGGCTCCGGCTTGACGGTGGCGGGCAGGAGCCGCAGCTCGCCGGGACCGGCGAAGGTCCAGGCGCTGTCCGGGACCGGGCGGGGCGTGTCCGCCTCCCTGCGCCGCACGGTGAGGCGGGCGGCCGCCTGGTCGGTGTTCGCCGCCTTGAAGGTGAGGAAGAACGGCGCCTCGGGCGGTCCCCGGGTGGCGCTCACGAGCTCGTCGCGCACGGTCTCGACGATGGGCGACCCGCCCTGCGTCGCCACCGGGACGTCGATCGCCATGCCGCCCTGCTGGCGCAGGGCCTCCGCCTCCCAGCCCGACCAGACCACGGTGTCGCCCCGGCGCAGGACCAGGGCGGTGCCCGCATCCTGGGCGGTGCGCGGGTCGTTCACCGCCTGGGCCGCCTGGGGCGGCGCGTCGAGGACCCAGTTGAAGAGGAATTTCCGGCCGCGGTTGAGCACCTCGTAGACCAGCGTGCCGCTGGCGCGGGCCGGATCCTTCGGCCGGAGCATGAAGAAATCGGTGCTGTATTCCACGAGTCCGCGCGCGTTCCGGGGCGCTCGTATGATGTCGACGATACCGGCGTTGCGCGGGTCGGCCGGGTCGAGTTCCCCGCGCGCGAGCCCGATCACCCGCTCGTAGGCCCCTGCCTCGCCGAAGCTCTGGCCGTCGGCGAAGGGCTCGACGGTCCGGATCTCGAGGGCGGTGACCCGGGCCAGGGCCGGCTGGCCCAGGACCGCGCAGAGGAGCGCCCCCACGAGAGCGGTGATCCTGACCATGTCCCTGTCCTCGCCCGACCAGCGTCAAGCCGCGCTGTTGGGCCGGATCTTACATGGGCGCGCCGCGCGGTCGAGGGCGCCGGCGTCCCGGGACCGGCGGTCCGGGATGGCACGTGGCTTGCGGATCTCGGAACCGGCGGCCCCGCGGGGCTCGCGGGACGGGGGACCGACGCGTGGATCACGGCTCTGTTCAGACTGGCCCGGCTCGGACCGTTCCGGCGGCGCCGGTCGCCACGGTTCCGCCGTTGGCCCTGGGCCTGCTCGGGCTGCAGCACGTCCTGGTGATGTATGCCGGCGCCGTGGCGGTGCCGCTGATCGTCGGGCGCGCGCTGAAGCTTCCGCCCGAGCAGGTGGCGCTGCTCGTGAGCGCGGACCTGTTCGCCTGCGGCCTCGCCACGCTGATCCAGAGCTGGGGCCTGCCCGGCATCGGCATCCGCATGCCGGTGATGATGGGCGTGACCTTCGCGGCGGTGACGCCGATGATCGCCATGGGCACCAACCCCGCCCTCGGGCTCGCGGGCATCTACGGCGCGGTCATCGTCGCCGGTCTGTTCGCCCTCCTGGCCGCTCCCCTGGTGGGGCGCCTGCTGCCCCTGTTCCCGCCGGTGGTGACCGGCACCGTCATCCTGGTCATCGGCATCTCGCTGATGCGGGTCGGGGTGAACTGGGCCGCGGGCGGGGTCGGCAACCCGCGATACGGGGCCCTGCTCTATCTCGGCCTCGCGCTGTTCGTCCTCCTCGTCATCCTGGCCCTGACCCGGTACGCCCGCGGCTTCGTCGCCTCGGCCTCGGTCCTCATCGGCATCGTGGTCGGCATGGCGGTGGCGGGTGCCTTCGGCCTCGTCGACCTGTCGCGGGTGGCCGCGGCGCCGTGGTTCGACGTGGTGCGCCCCTTCGCCTTCGGGCTGCCGAAATTCGACCTCGTGGCCAGCCTCACCCTCTGCCTCGTCATGGTGGTGGTGATGATCGAGTCCACCGGCATGTTCCTGGCGCTCGCCGAGATCACCGGCGAGACCGTGGACGAGACGCGCCTGATCCGGGGCCTGCGGGCCGACGGCCTCGGCACCGTGCTGGGCGGCGTGTTCAATACCTTCCCGTACACCTCATTCTCGCAGAACATCGGCCTCGTCGGCGTCACCGGCGTGCGCTCGCGCTGGGTCACGGTGATCGGCGGCGTGGTGATGCTGGTCCTCGGCCTGATCCCGAAGCTCGCCGCCCTGGTGGAGGCGGTGCCGCAATGCGTCCTCGGCGGGGCCGGGCTCGTCATGTTCGGCATGGTGGCGGCCACGGGCACGCGCATCCTCGGCGCGGTGGATTTCGCCGGCAACCGCAACAACCTGTTCGTCGTCGCGGTCTCGGTGGGGTTCGGGCTGATCCCCCTGGTGGCGCCCGCCTTCTTCAAGCAGATGCCCGACGTGCTGCATCCGCTGCTGGAATCCGGCATCCTGCTGGCCGCCCTGTCGGCGGTGATCCTGAACCTGTTCTTCAACGGTCTCGGCAGCCCGGCCGACGCCCGGGCCGAGGCGACCCGCCTCGCCCACGCCGCCGAGGCGTGAGACCCTCGGCGTCCCATCACCGGAGGACATCCATCATGGCCCTGACGAAGGCACGCTACGGCAAGGGCCGCGTGCGGGTGCTCCGGCTCGCCCGGGCGAGCGCCCGCCACGCGGTGCGCGAACTCACCCTCACGGTGCTGCTGGAGGGCGATTTCGGCGCGGCCTGGACGGCGGCGGACAACCGGCAGGTCGTCGCCACCGACAGCATCAAGAACATCGTCAACATCACGGCCGCCCAGTACGTCGAGGCCGAGACCGAGGCCTTCGTCGGGCACGTCGCCGCCCTGTTCCTGGAGCGCTACCCGCAGGTCGCCGCCGTCACCATCGAGGCCCTGGAGACGCGCTGGCTGCGCCGGGTCGTTGACGGCGCGCCGCACCCCCACACCTTTACCCTCGACGGCAACGGCCAGCCCTTTGTCCGGCTGGTGGCGGACCGGGACGGGTCGGTGCTGCAATCGGGCCTGCGCGGCTACACCCTGATGAAGACCACCGAATCCGGCTGGTCCGACTTCGTCGACGACGCCTTCCGCACCCTGCCGGACACCGACGACCGCATCTGCGCCACCAGCATGGACGCGACCTGGACCTGGACGGCGCCGCCGGACGACCCCGTGGCGGCCAACGAGGCCGTCCTCGACACGATGATCACGGTGTTCGCCACCACCTACAGCGCCGGCGTCCAGGACAGCATGTACCGGATGGGCGAGGCGGTGCTGGCCGCCCGCCCGGACATCGCCGAGATCCAGTTCGCGATGCCCAACAAGCACTACATCCCGATGAACCTCGCGCCCTTCGGCATCGCCCATGGCGGACAGGTCTTCCTGCCCACCGACGAGCCCCACGGCCAGATCGAGGCCACCATCGGCCGCACCGGCTGAGGCCGGGGCGCCCGCTCCCACGGGCGGTGACGGCCGGCGCAGGGGCGCGTCGGACCCGTCCCGTCGAACGCCGGAGGCGCGCCTCTCCATGGGGGCGGAAGGCGCGGCTCCGCCCGCCTCCGGGCGTCGCGCGACACCCGACGAGTCCCGCCGCGAATGCCGGCACCGTCGGCCATCCCGCGGACGGCGCAAGGTCGGCTCCCCTGTCCGGCGGGCGGGCGCCGTTGCGTCTCCCGGCGAACCGGCATCGCCTGCGAGGACCCGGGCCGAGCGCATGGGGGGACGCCCCGTGCCCGCAGCGGTCGAGGCGCGCCGCCGCGAGGTGGGCTTATGCGCCCCGTACGGGGCGTCGAAGGCCGCGAGGCCGGAGGCCGCGTGTGCCGTGCCGCACCTGCCGGTAAAGGATCGTGCCAACGCGCGACGCCCGCTGCACGAATGGGCGGCATCCAGGCAAGTCACTGACAGAGAAGAGAAAATTCAGGGGTGTCTGACGTCCCGGTTCTTCGCTGGCATCGGCGAGACAGGCTGAACTGCACTCTACTGCACAGGGGATAAGCATTTCCTGTTGTTTCACGCGGCAGACATGCACAAAATCCAGGAACTTCGACGGGGCTCTTCGCGTCTCCACGGCACCCCGTCCGGATTCAGGATGTCCGCCATGACCCATCGCTCCCTCACCGCCGCCCTCGCCATCGCCCTCGGCCTGTCCGCCTCGGGCGCCCTCGCCCAGAGCTACAACGCCCCCGCGGGCATTCCCCCGGCCGTGGCCCCCGGCGGCCTCGAGGGCCAGGCGGCCGCGCGCAATCTCCACGAGCTGCATGACGGCCGGGCCCGCGTCGTCGTTCCCCAGAGCTATCAGGACGAGATCAGCACCGGTTCGGTCCGCGCCCGCCGCGGCGACCGCCGGTAAGCGCGCCGATCCCGCAGGCCCGCTCGCGCGGAAGGCCGGCGTTCCCCGGGCGGGAGCGCCGGCCTTCTGTGTTCCGGCCCGGCCGGGATGCGCGCGACGCGCCGCCTCAGGCGGCGGCCTCGCGGGCCGACGCCGCGCCCAGCGGCACGGTGTGGTAGACCCGATCGGCGTAGACGAGTCCATGCCCGTTGCCCGGCTCGGCGAGGCCCACGACCTCGCAGTAGAGCACGTCGTGGGTGCCTACCGGGTGGCGGGCGACGATGCGGCAATCGAAGGCCGTCAGCGCGCCGACCAGGGCCGGTGCGCCAGTGGCCAGGGTGGTCCAGCGCCCGGCCTCGAAGCGCACCGCCATCGGCGTGCGCCCGCCGAAGGCGGCGGCGACCCCGGCCTGGTCATGCGCCAGGGTGTTGACGCAGAGGGCCGCATTGGCGCTGACCGCCGCGTAGGCGGAGGACGACCGGTTGATGCAGACCAGCAGCGTCGGCGGCCCGTCGCTCACGCTGCACACCGCCGAGGCGGTGAAGCCGGCCCGGCCGCCCGCGCCGTCGGTGGTGACGAGGTGGACCGCGCTGGCCACGCGCGCCATGGCGCCGCGAAAGGCGTCCGCCTCGACGGCCAGGGATTTGGTATCGGCGGCCAAGGATTTGGCATCGGTGGCCAAGTCTTCGGCCTCGACGGATGCGGGCGCCTCGCTCGGCCTCGTCTGGCTCACGGTGATCACTCCTGTCGGTCGAGGAACGCCACGAGCGTCCGGTTGAAGGCGTCGGCGCGGGTGACGCTGTGCGCGTGACCGCCGCTGGGGACCCGGTCGAGCTGCGCGTTCGGCAGGCCGCGCGCAAGGTCCTCCGAGCACAGATAGGGCACCAGCACGTCGTCGTCCGCCGCCATCACCAGGGTCTCGTGCGCGATCCCCCCGAGATCCGCCGTCAGGTCGAAGGCCTCCAGGGCGGCGATCCGGACGAGGACGGTCTCGCGGCCGGGGAAATGCGCCAGGGCGTGCGCCTCGTCCTCGGCCACGCGGGCCGCGTTCTGCGAGAGCCACGGCGCCGGGTACAGGAAGATCGCCTGGGCGCGCACATAGGCCTCGGGGCTCTCGGCCAGCAGCACCTTGCGGGCGGCAAAGCAGCGCTTCGTCGCCGAATCCGCCCTCGCCCAGCCGTTGACCACGGCGAGGCGGCCGACACGCTCCGGATGGGTGCGGGCGAGTTCGAGGCCGATCAGCCCTCCGAGGGCGTGCCCGACCACGTCGCAGCGCGCGACCCCGCAGGCCTCCATCACCGCGAGGGCGTCGCGGGCCATGGCGGCGATGTCGTGGCCTGGCTCCAGGGTCCCTCCGGAGCGGCCGGTGCCGCGGTGGTCGTAGGTGATGACGCGGAAGCGCTCGGTCAGCGCCGCCATCTGCGGCGCGAAATACGCGGCCGAGCCGCCGAGGCCCGGCGACAGCAGCACCGTGCGTTCGCCGGAGCCCTGCACGGCATGGTGGATCGGGCTCGCCATCGCCCGGGCCTCAGGCCTTGCCCACATGGGCGACCGAGGCGATCTCCACCAGGGCGTCGGGCTTCACCAGGCCGCACTGGATGCAGTAGCGCGCCGGCTTCTCGCCGGGAAAGTACTCGGCATAGACCCCGTTGATGGCGGCGTAGTCGGCCCAGTCCTTCAGGAAGACGTGGTTGAAGGTGACGTCGTCCATGGTGCCGCCGGCGGCGGTGACCACGCCCTTGATCGTCTCCAGCACGTGCCGGGTCTGGGCGGCGGCGTCGCCCACATGGACGACGTTGGCCTCCGCATCGAGGGGCAGCGTCCCCGAGACGTAGAGCACGCCGTCCGCGAGGGTGCCGGGGACGTAGGGGGCCAGCGGCTTGCCGGTGCCGGGCGGGATGATCACGGTCTTGGGCATTCTTTTCGGTGCTCCTGAACTGCGTGGATGTGGGATCGGGAGGGACGATGCGCGATTTCGCCGAGGCTCAGATTCTTCCCTCCCCCCTCTGCGGGGGGCCTGCGAAGCAGGCGGGAGAGGGGGCGACCTCTCCGACGACGGCGCTTCCCTCTCGCGGGACTTCGTCCCGGCCCGACCCGCTTCGCGGGCCCCCCTCTCCCGCAGAGGGGAGAGGGAGACACGGGCTGCATCCACGATGTGTGAGAAGTCCAGCCCTTGTCGGAGGGGAGTGCCGCACTCCCGGTGCCGGTCACGTCCGGAGAGAAAACGCCCTGCCCTACTCGGCCGCTGCCGTGCGGGCGCCGTCCGTCCCGAGGGCCGTCTCGAAGGCGGGGACGTCCGAGACCCAGCCGAAGAAGGTCTCGATGTTGGACAGCGCCCCCGCCTGCAGGGCCGGCGGACCGGCCTGGTGGGTGGCGTCGGCCAGCACGATGCCGAAATATTCCAGGAAGAAGCCGTCGCGCAGGGTCGATTCCACGCAGACGTTGGTGGCGATGCCGGTGAAGACCAGGGTGCGGATGCCGGCCGCGCGCAGCAGGCTGTCGAGCTGGGTGTTGTAGAAACCGCTGTAGCGCGGCTTGCCCAGCACGATGTCGCCGGGCTCGGGCTTAAGGGCGTCCACCAGGGCGTAGTCCCAGGTGCCCCGGGCGAGCAGGCGCTCGTTCATGCCGGGCCGGGCGCGCATGGTCTTGAGGGCGTTGGACTTGTGCCAGTTCGGCGAGCCCGGGCCCCCGGCCTCGACGTAGTCGGGGTCCCAGCCGTTCTGGAACCAGACGATGCGGATGCCGGCCGCCCGGGCCGCGCGGACCGCGCGGGCGATCTGCGCCACCACCGGCCCGGTGCCGGAGACGTCGAAGCCGGCGAGATCGAGGTAGCCCCCCGGCGTGGTGTAGGCGTTCTGCATGTCGACGACGATGAGCGCGGTGGCGCAGGCGTCGAGGGCGATGGGCTCGGGCCGGGCCGCCAGGATGATGCCGCCCTGGCGGCCCGCCGCGTCGGTGTAGCCGGCGGGTTTCGCGACGGGCTCCATCACGCCACCTTCGCCATCGGCTCGAGGCCCGCCGCGATGTGCGCGCGGCTCTTCATCAGGGGCTGGATGCGGGTGCCGTAGACGTCGAGGCCCTTGAGGAAGTCGTCGAACACCAGGAGCACGCCCTCGGTGCCCGGCACGGTAGCCACCTCGTCGAGCATGCGCGCCACCTCGGCGTAGGACCCCACCAGCGTGCCCATGTTGATGTTCACGGCCGAGGTCGGATCGGCCATCTGGCGCACGTTGGTGTCGGCGCCCGACTTGGTGTCGGCGGCGCCCTGGACCCCGAGCCAGGCGATGGCCTCCTGGTCGGCGCCGGCCTTGTAGTGCTCCCAGGTGGCGCGCGCCGCCTCGTCGGTCTCGTCGGCGATGATCATGAAGAGCACGTAGGAGGAGACGTCGCGGCCGGTGGCGGCCTTGGCCGCCTCCAGGCGCTCCACCGTGGGGGCGAAGGCCGTGGGGGTGTTCACGCCCTTGCCGAAGCAGAAATTGTAGTCGGCGTACCGGGCCGTGAAGTCCATGCCCGCCGCGGACTGGCCGGCGCAGATGATCTTCATCTCGGCCTGCGGGCGCGGGCTCAGGCGGCAATCGTCCATCTGGAAGAATTCGCCCTTGCGGTCGCAAGTCCCCGTCTCCCACAGGTCGCGCAGCACCTGCGCGTATTCGGAGAGGTACTCGTACCGGCGGGAGAAGTATTCGTCCCCGGGCCAGAGGCCCATCTGCGCATATTCCGGCCGCTGCCAGCCGGTGACGAGGTTGAGGCCGAAGCGCCCGTTCGAGATCGAGTCGATGGTGGCCGCCATCCGGGCCGTGATGGCGGGGGGCATGCACAGGGTCGCGGCCGTGGCGAACAGCTTGATCCGGCTGGTCACGGCGGCGAGGCCGGCCATCAGCGTGAAGGATTCGAGGTTGTGGTCCCAGAACTCGGTCTTGCCGCCGAAGCCCCGCAGCTTGATCATCGATAGCGCGAAGTCGAGCCCATAGCCCTCGGCCTTCAGGACCACCTGCTTGTTCAGTTCGAAGCTCGGCTTGTACTGCGGTGCGTTCTCCGACAGGAGCCAGCCGTTGTTTCCGATCGGGATGAAGACGCCGACATTCATGGCAACCTCGTTCGCACGGGCATGACCTGGACAGGAACCGGGACGGGCGAAACCTGGACAAAGGCAGGGTCCAGGGCCTGAGAGACCTGGATCGGGGCGGGTCGAACCTTCCCGACACCGGTGAGCAAAGATCATTCGGACCAAATGGTCAAACTCTCGCGGGCGATTTTCGGCCGCTTGCCCAAACTCTCTCCGTTCTGCCGGCCGTTTGGGCGCTTCCTGCCCAGGCGAGGGGCGGAAATCCGGGGTTCAGCGCAGGCCGAGGCCGGCCAGGATCAGAGCCTGCGTGCTGGCGACCGTGCGCTCGAAGAAGTCCGGGTCGTCGAGGCCGCGCCCGGTGACGGCCTCCACCTGCACGGCGAAGTCCGCATAATGCTGGGTGATCGCCCAGATCGAGAAGATCAGGTGATGGGGGTCGTGCGGGCCGATCCGCCCGGCCGCGCTCCAGTCCCGGATGATCGCGGCCTTGGCCTCGACGAGGTCGCGCAGGGGGCCCTCGAGCTCGGGGCGCAGCAGGGGCGCGCCCTGGACGATCTCCAGGCAGAACAGCCGTGAGGCCTGGGGCGCGTCCCGCGACAGGGTGAGCTTGGCGCGCACGTAGCTCCGGAAGGCGGCGGCCGGCTCGCTCCCGGCGTCGAGGGACTGGAGCGGATCGAGCCAGACCGCCAGCACCCGGCGCAGCACCGCGAGGTAGAGCGCCTCCTTCGAGGGGAAGTAGTAGAGCAGGTTGGTCTTCGACAGGCCGGCCCGCTCGGCGATGCCCTCGACGCTGGCCCCGTGCAGGCCGAGATTCGAGAAGTGCGCGAGGCCGGCATCGAGGATGGCTTCCCGCCGCGCGGCGCCGTCCTTGCGGCGGCGGCGGGCGGACGCCGGGGCGGCGTCCGGGCGGATCTCTGTCATGGCGGAGCCTCAGGCCGGCGGGTGGTGCCGGATCCAGTGCTCGGCGATGTCGATGCGGCGGGCCATCCAGACGCGGTCGTGGGCGGCGACGTGGTCGAGGAAGCGGACCAGGGCGCCGATCCGCCCCGGCCGGCCGACAAGGCGGCAATGCAGGCCCACCGACATCATCTTGGGCGCCTCCGCGCCCTCCGCGTAGAGCGCGTCGAAGGTGTCGCGCAGGTAGGTGAACAGGTGCTCGCCGGTGTTGAAGCCCTGGATCGCGGCGCATTTCATGTCGTTGGCGTCCAGGGTGTAGGGCACCACGAGGCCGCGGCCGCTCGGCTCGTCGATCCAGTAGGGCAGATCGTCGGCGTAGGAATCGGCCAGATACGTCATCCCGGCCTCGATCCCGAGGTCGAGGGTGTGGGGCGAGGAGCGCCCGGTGTACCAGCCGCGCGGCCGCGCGCCCGTGATCTCCGTGTGGATGCGGATCGCCTCCTCCATGTGCGCCTTCTCCTGCGCCCGGGTGAAGTCGCGGTAGTCGATCCACTTGAGGCCGTGGCAGGCGATCTCCCAGTCGGCCTCCCGCATCGCCGCGGCCACGTCCGGGTGGCGGGCGAGCGCGGTGGCGACCGCGAAGGCGGTGACGGGAATCTTGCGCGATCGGAACAGCCGCCACAGGCGCCAGAACCCGGCGCGCGACCCGTACTCGAACAGGGATTCGATGCTCATGTGGCGCCGGCCCGGCCAGGGCTGCGCCCCGACGATCTCCGACAGGAAGGCCTCGGAGGCCGCATCCCCGTGCAGGATGCAGTTCTCACCCCCCTCCTCGTAGTTCAGCACGATCTGCACCGCGATGCGCGCGTCGCCCGGCCAGCGCGGATGCGGCGGGGTGCGGCCGTAGCCGACGAGGTCGCGGGGATAGGTCAACGGTCGGCCCTTGGTTTTCGGGGAGGGTCGGCCCCGCTGTTCGGCCGGGGAACCGTGTCCTGTCAACCGGCCGCGGGGGCCATGGGGGCGCTTGCGCTCGCTCCCCAGGGATGCATCCATGCCTGCCGCGTCGCCGAGGCGCGGCCCCGCCGCGCACGGTCCTTGCCTTCCCGGGCCCGGGACGTCCGCGTCCGAGACGTTCCCGCGCCCAAGCCCCGAGGTTTCCCCGTGCTCCTGACCCCACGCGAAAAGGACAAGCTCCTCCTCGCCATGGCCGCGCAGGTGGCCCGCAACCGGCTCGCCCGCGGGGTCAAGCTGAACTACCCGGAGGCGGTGGCGCTGATCAGCGACTTCGTGGTCGAGGGGGCGCGGGACGGGCGCTCGGTCTCGGAGCTGATGCAGGCCGGCGGGCACGTGCTCACGGCCGCGCAGTGCATGGACGGCATCCCCGAGATGATCCACGATATCCAGGTCGAGGCGACCTTCCCGGACGGGACCAAGCTCGTCACCGTGCACCACCCGATCCGGGGCGCCGCCTCGGCGGAGGTGCCGGGCACCGTGACCACCCTGCCCGGCGAGATCGTCTTCAACGCGGACGCGCCGCGCACCCTGCTGAGCGTGTCCAACGTCGGCGACCGGCCGATCCAGGTTGGTTCGCACTACCACTTCTACGAGGTCAATCCCGGCCTGACCTTCGAGCGCGAGAAGGCCCGCGGCCAGCGCCTCGACATCGCCCCCGGCACGGCGGTGCGCTTCGAGCCCGGCGTGACCCGCGAGGTCGCGCTGGTGCCGCTGGGCGGCGGCCGCACCGTCTACGGGTTCCGCGGCGACGTGATGGGAGCGCTCTGAGACCATGGCCAACATGCCCCCCCGCGCCGCCCTCCCCCGCGC
>NZ_JBYSXL010000052.1:0-32978 GCF_058782155.1 Methylobacterium sp. FW306-05-D | reverse complement strand
GGGTTCCGGGGCGGGGAGGGGCGCGCGACCGGCGAGCCCGGCCTCGATCAGGGCCTGGAGCTGCGCCACGGCGAATCCCGTGTCGAAGTCGGGCAGGATGGCCCGGCTCAGGACGATGCCCTTCAGCTGGGGCGCCAGCAGGGCGTAGAGGGCGACCGGATCGCAGTCCGACGCGGTGGCGAGGTCGGCGAAGGTCTCCTCGAACCAGGCCCGGGCCTCCGCCTCGGTCTCCGCCGTCAGGGCCGCGATGGCCGGGTTGCGGGTGCCCTCGGACCAGATCTCCAGGCGCAGCACCGCCGCCTCCCGGGTCAGGGCGCCGAAATACTGCCCGAGCACGCCGAACAGGGCGCTGCGCCGGTCGCCCTCCTGCTGGAGGCGCGTCACCAGCTGGGCGCCGCTGATCCGCTCGCGCTCGACGAGGCCCAGCACCAGGGCCTCCTTGGAGCGGAAGTAGTGGTAGAAATTGCCCGCCGTCATGCCGGCCTCGCGGGCGAGGTCCTGCATCGTGGTGCGATGGAAGCCGTTGCGCACGAAGCAGGCGCAGGCGGCGTCGAGGATCTGTTCCCGCCGCGCGGCTTGGCTCGCGCGGGCATCGATGAGGGTGCCGACCGGCGAGGCCATGCTCAGGAGACCTTGCCGTCCGCCGCCGGCGCGACCACCCGGCAGGCGGCGACCGAGGCGTCGGCATCGGCGCAGAGGCGGGCCTGCCAGCCCACCGCGCCGTTGCCGGTCCAGGCGATCAGGGCGGCCCAGCCGAGCACCAGAACGGCCCCGAGCAGCAGGTGCTCCGGCGCCAGGAACGCCCGCCCCTTCCGCACCAGCGCCTGAAACGGGAAATCCTCGTGCGTCCGCTGCATGGCAACCTCCCACCGACCCCATCGTCGTATTGAATGTTCATTCATTGGTCAATGAGCGTTCATTCCGGGCGTGCGGAAGGGCACGGCGATGCGGCTTCCGGGACACGGACGCGCCGGGTCGGCAGCCCGCCGTGTCAACGTGAAGCAAGCCGCGCCCGGAACGGCGGAGCGTCGCGCGGGTTCGAGCAGACCCCGCGGAGGATCCCGGTCGGCCCGTTCGGACACGTGCGACGCGCATACACAGCTCGTGGCGCCACGCCCGGCCCCGGCCGGTGTCGTCCCTTCACCATCCGAGGTCGTCCGCACCGTGCTGAAGCCTTTTCCCCGCGCGGGCGGTGCCGTCGCCCGCATCGACGGATACCTGCCGATCGAGGGCTACGCGGCCATCGGCGAGGGCCGCTCGGTGGCGCTCTCGGGCGCGGACGGCTCCATCGACTGGTGGTGCTGCCCCAACCTCGACTCGCCGCCGCTGTTCGACCGCCTGCTCAGCCCGGAGGAAGGCGGCTACTTCGCGATCACGCCCGAGGACCCGTTCACGTCCGAGATCGGCTACCGCGACGGCAGCAACGTCCACGAGACCGTCTTCACCACGAAGACCGGGCGGGCGCGCCTCACCGAGAGCCTGAACAGCGGCCCGGCCGGGCGCCTGCCCTGGGCGGAACTCGCCCGTCGGATCGAAGGCCTGGAGGGGCAGGTGCGCTTCCGGGTCTCGCTGGTGTTCGGCACGCGGGGCGACACGGCCGCCCCCTACCTCTCGGGCAACAGCAACGGCACCGCCTTCCACGTCGCCGGCATGATGGGCCTGTTCCGCACCAGCGAGGGCATCCGGATCGAGACGGAGAACGACCACGCCATCTCGGGGTTCGTCGAGGTGCGGGCGGGCCAGCGCGAGGTCGTCGCCATCGTGGCGGCGGAGGACCAGCCCCTGGTGGTGGCGCCGATCGGCGAGATCGACGGGCGCATCGACGTCTCCTGCCAGGAATGGCGGGACTGGACCGAGCGCCTCGCCTATCGGGGCCGCTATGCCGAACAGGTCGAGCGCAGCGCCCTGGCGCTGAAGCTGCTGCTCTACTCGCCCACCGGCGCCATCGCGGCGGCGGCCACGAGCTCCCTGCCCGAGGGCATCGGCGGCTCCAAGAACTACGATTACCGCTACGCCTGGATCCGGGACGCCGGCTACGTCATCAAGGCCTTCCTGCGCCTGGGCGCCCAGGCCGAGGCCAACGCGGCCCTGTCCTGGCTGATGCGCCACATCGGCGAGCACGGCGCGCAGGTGCTCTACACCCTCGACGGCGGGCGCGTGCCCGGGGAGCGGGACATCGACCTGCCGGGCTATCGCGGCTCGCGCCCCGTGCGTACCGGCAACGCCGCCTCGGGCCAGCACCAGCACGGCATCTACGGCGACATCTTCGAGACCGCCGAGCGCTTCGTGGCCGACGGCAACATGCTCGACCTGCGCACCGGGGCGCTGCTCGCCCAGCTCGCCGACCAATGCGCCGAATCCTGGAAGCTCAAGGATGCGGGCATCTGGGAGTTGCCGGAGCCCAAGCACTACACCGGCTCCAAGATCAGCTGCTGGCAGGCGCTGGCCCGGGCGGTGGAACTCGCCGATGGCGGCCACCTGCCCGGCAGCTGCCGCGAGCGCTGGGCCCGCGCCCGCGACCGCGTCGCCGACTGGATCGACCGGAACTGCTGGTCGGAGGCGAAGCAATCCTACGTCATGCATCCCGGCACCGAGAAGCTCGACGCCTCCCTCGCGCTGGCCGTGCGCTTCCGGTTCGGCAACCCCGAGCGCCTCGCGGCCACCTGCCGGGCCATCGACCGGGAGCTGGGGCGCGGCCCCTACCATTACCGCTACACCGGCGCCGCGGTGGAGGAGGGCTGCTTCCTCGCCTGCACCTTCTGGCTGGTGGAGGCCCGGGCCCTGCTGGGGGAAAGGGCGGAGGCGCAGGCGGCCTTCGAGGCCGTGGTGGCCGCCCTCGACCGGAATTCCGGCACCTATTCGGAGATGGCCGACCCGGTCAGCGGCGCCTATCTGGGCAACCTGCCGCAGGGTCTGACCCATCTCGCCCTGATCCAGGCCGCCGCGACCCTGTCGGGCCTCGATCTCTGACGGGCCGCCGCACCCGGCGGGAGCTTTGGTCGCAGATCCGACCCCCGTCCTGCCGCGTTGCCCGGGACCACGACAGGAGACGCCAGCATGGCCAAGACCGCGGACAAGACCGACACGGACGTGACCACCTACATCCTCAAGCAGGCCCTGGCCGCCCGCGTCGACGATCACGTGGAGATCGCGGTCGAAGCCGAGGACGGCACCCGGTTCAAGATCCGGGCGACCGCCGACCAGCTCGACGCCCTCACGGGCGACCTCGAGACCATTCTCGAAGCCGACGACGCAGCCGCCTGACCCTCTCCGGGGCCCGCCGCGCGGCGGGCTCCTCCCTCGGAAGACAGCCCCCGAAAGCGCCCCGCCGATGACCATCGATCCCCGCGACGCCGGCCCGCGGCCGCCCTTTCCCGGCGACCAGCAGCAGGAGCGGCCGGGCCTGACCTCGCGGATGCGCCCGGCCCCCGACCACGGCGAGACGAGCTACGTCGGCAAGGGCCTTCTCACCGACCGCGTCGCCCTGGTCACCGGCGGCGATTCCGGCATCGGCCGGGCGGTGGCCATCGCGTATGCCCGCGAGGGCGCCGACGTGGCGATCTCGTACCTGCCGGTGGAGCAGTCCGACGCCGAGGACACCGCCGCATGGGTGCGCAAGGCGGGCCGGCGCGTCCTGCTCCTGCCCGGCGACCTGCGCGACCCGGCCCATTGCCGCGACCTCGTCGCCCGCACCGTTGCCGAACTCGGCGGCCTCGACATCCTCGTCAACAACGCCGCCGCGCAGGTGGTGAACGAGGACCTCGACGACGTCACGCCGGAGGATCTCGAGGGCTCGTTCCGCGCCAACGTCTTCGCGATGCTCTACCTCGCCCGGGCGGCCGTGCCGCACATGAAGCCGGGCGCGGCGATCGTGAACTCCACCAGCCAGCAGGCCAAGGTCGCCGACAAGACCATGCTGGTCTACGCCACCACCAAGGGCGCCATCGCGAGCCTGACCATCGGCCTGTCCAACCTGCTGGCGCCGAAGGGCATCCGGGTGAACTGCGTCGCCCCGGGCCCGGTCTGGACCCCGATCCAGCCCATCGTGAAGAGCCCCGAGCAGATCGAATCCCTCGGCTCCGACACGCTGCTGGGCCGCGCCGGCCAGCCGGCCGAACTCGCCCCCGCCTACGTGCTCCTCGCCTCGCGGGAGGGCAGCTACATGACCGGGGCCCTGGTGCCGGTCACGGGCGGCACGCCGATGTATTGAGGGGACGCGTGAATGGATCGCGGGAGGGCAGCTTTACAAGCCGTACGGAAATTCCGTACGCTCACGGGCGATGACGCGGGACCGGTTTGACCCTGCCAAGGACGCGGCCAACCGCGAGAAGCATCGCGTTTCACTGACCCTGGGCGATCGGATCTTTGAGGACAACGACCATGTGATCGTTCCCTCCATCCGTGAGATCGATGGAGAGGAACGCTTCAAGGTGATCGGAATCGTCGGCGAGAAACTCTTCACGGGCGTCTTCGTCCGTCGGAACGGTCAGGCCCGCTTCATATCGGTGAGAAGGAGCAACACGGGTGAAGAACGAGCCTATCGCGCTTCCTGCTGACCTGACCGACGACGAGGATTTCGGCGCGACGGCCGAGGCTTTGGACCGGGGTCAGCGTGCACGCCTGATCCGCAGGACGCGGACCAGCCTCGGTCTGTCGCAGGCCGAGTTCGCCAGCCGCTTCCGGGTTCCGGTCGGCACCCTGCGTGACTGGGAGCAGGCACGCGCGACCGCGCCGGATTTCGCGATCGCCTATGTCCGTGTGATCGGCCGCTATCCCGACATCGTGGCCCAGGCGGTAGCCTGAGCCACTACCAGATTCGAGCTTGCCCCTAGCGCCCCGCCTTCAGGAACGCCTCGGCGCTGCGCAGGCTCAGCGCCATGATCGTCAGGGCCGGGTTGGCGGCCAGCGAGCTCGGGAAGGTCGAGCCGTCGCAGATCCAGAGGTTGGGAACCTCGAAGCTGCGGCCGACGGGGTCGACCACCGCCGTGTCGCCGTCGCGGCCCATGCGGCAGGTGCCGATGGTGTGGGCGACGCGCTCCAGGGTCCAGAGGTCCGTGGCCCCGGCCGCCTCCCAGACCCGGTTGAGGAACCGGGTCGCGTGGGCGTTGAGGCGCTCCTCGTTCCGGCTGTAGCCGAAGCTGATTTCGGCCTTGCGC
Source organism: Methylobacterium sp. FW306-05-D (assembly GCF_058782155.1). Classification (NCBI taxonomy): domain Bacteria; kingdom Pseudomonadati; phylum Pseudomonadota; class Alphaproteobacteria; order Hyphomicrobiales; family Methylobacteriaceae; genus Methylobacterium; species Methylobacterium sp. FW306-05-D. The sequence continues at coordinate 27,822 of NZ_JBYSXL010000052.1, read as the reverse complement.
ATGCCCAGCGCGTCGACCTCGTCGGAGAGCGTCAGCACGTTGGCGTCGCAGGGCAGGGTCTCGCCGTTGATGCCGATGCCGGCCATGTGGTTGTAGCGGGCGAGCTGGTCGGCGAGCGCCCGGCCCCAGAGCTTGCGGCCCCGCGCCAGGGAATTGGCGAAGGTGAGCGGCACCACGCCGAGGCTCTGGACGAGGTAGCCGCCGGCGAAGTCCGCGTCGGCCGGGCGGATCATGTCCTCGGTGATGAGCGAGGAGGGATAGCCCTTGTTCATCCGCATCTCGGGCTCGAAGGTGCCCCAGACCTGGGTGGCGACGTGGCCCATGTAGTTGCGCCCGACCTGGCCGCTGCCGTTGGCGAGGTCGAGATGCAGGAGGAGGCGCGCGGATTCCACCGAGCCGGCGCAGAGGAAGACGGTGCGGCAGGGCTGGCGCTGGTCGATCCCGCCCTGGCGGTAGATCACCGCCGTCACCCGGCCGTCCTTCGCGCGCTCGATGCCGTGGACCCGGGCCTCGGCCCGGATCTCAGCGCCGTGATGAACCGCGAGCGGCAGGTAGGTCACGTCCATGCTGGTCTTGGCGCCGGTGCGGCAGCCCTGGTGGCAGTAGCCGCAATTGATGCAGCCGGGCCGGGTCGGGCCATGCTCCTGCGCGAAGGCGCGCGAGACCACCGCCGCCGGCGCATCGGCGTAGCGCACGCCGAGCGCCGCGCAGGCGCTCGCCATGGCCTGGGCCGGGGCGTTGCGGGCGACGGGACGCAAGGGGTAGGCGCGGGTCTCGTCCCAGGGATAGTCCGCCGGGCCGGAGACGCCGATGAAGGCCTCGACGCGCTCGTAGAACGGCACCAGTTCGGCATGGTCCAGGGGCCAGTCAACGCCCTCGCCGGTCTCGCTGTGGAGGCGCAGGTCGCGGGCATCGGCCCGGGGCGTGAAAGCGCCCCAGTGAAGGGTCGAGCCGCCGACCCCGGTGCCGCTGTTGTTGCCGCCGAAGGCCTCGGGCGTCGCGCCGCCGCTGATGCGCTCCTCGGTCCAGTAGATCTCGTCGGCCAGGGTCTCGTCGAAGGCGAAGCCCTTCGGGTCGAAGTTCGGCCCGGCCTCCAGGGCGACGCAGGAGAGGCCGGCCTGGGCGAGGCGCGCCAGCAGGGGCGCGCCGCCGGCGCCGGTCCCGATCACCACCGCGTCGACGGTCTCGGAGGTAGCAAAGCGACGCATCGCATCGAGGTTCATCGGGCGGTCTCCAGGGGGGCGTTCGGCTCCCAGGCCTCGCGCTGGCCGATGCCGACCTCATGGAAGCCGGGCAGGGGGTCGGTGTCGCCGCCGGCGCCGATGCCGCTGAAGGTCATGCGGGCCAGGGCGACGGGATGGGCGAGATAGGTGCGGACCACGTCCGCGCGCAGGTCCTCGAACCAGAAGCCCATCTGCTCCGCGTCGAGGTCGCCGGAGACCGCGCCGTCCTCGAGGCTCCCGAGGATCGCATCCTGCACCTCGGCGTCCAGGGCGACGAAGGGCCTGTCGTGCGCGGCGCGGGCGGCGGCGTCCAGGGTCTTGAGGGCGCGCCGGTAGGCCTCCGGGTCGGGGGGAAGCCGGGCGAAGCGCCAGCCGTCCCCCGCCCCGCTCGCCAGCCGGGCGTCGATGCGGGCGGCGAAGTCGATGGTCCCCGCGCCGTCCTGCGGCAGCACCCGGGCGCAGGCCGCCCGCAGGATGGCGAGGCCGACGGGGTCGAGGGCCCGGGGCTGGTAGGCCGGATCGTCGGGCTCGGCGCGTTGCAGCAGGGCCTCGCGCAGGCGGGCGTTCACGCGGTCAGACCGGATCAGGGCCGCGTAGGCATCCGGGATCGCCGGCGCCTCGGCTCCGGTCGAGACCGCTCCGGACGCGAGGCTGCGCACCGCCTCGGCCACCGCCTCGGGGCGCTCCAGGGGTATGAGGTGTCCGGTCTCCGTCAGGGACACCAGGCGGTGATGGGCGAGGTGCGGCGCGGTCAGCGCGGCCTGGGCCGCAGGGCCGAGATCGGCGTCCTCGGCCCCCGCCAGGATGATCGCGGGGCTGCGCAGCACGCCGATGTAGGCGCTCCAGTCCTCGCGGCTGCCGGCGCTGAGCCAGAGCTTCCAGGCGGCGGGGCTGGCGCGCAGGACATCCGCCACCGTCCGTGCCATCCGGTCCGGATCGAGGGGCGCGGCGACGTTCGCCGTGACGAAGGCCTCGGCCTCCCGCTGCCGGGTCTCAGGGTCGGCGTCGATCCAGGCGATCATGGCGGCGCGCCTGTCCTCCGCCATCGGCTCGGGGGAGGGCGGCGAGCCCGCCATGAGCACGAGGCCCGCGAGGCCTTCGAGGCCGGGCGCACCGTCCTCCGCCTGCCGCGCGACCGCGAGCGCGACCTTGGCGCCCATGCTGTTGCCGGCCAGCATCCAGCGGCCCGGCGCGTCGGCCCGGATCCGGGCGGCCACGCCGGCGGCCATCGCGGCGACGTCCAGGCCGGGACCGGCGCCGTCCGCGCCGAAGCCCGGCAGGTCGAGGGCGACGCAGGATACTGCGCCCGCGAGGTGTTGCGCGACCGTCTCGAAAGTCCCGGCACTGCCGCCGAGGTAATGAAGGCAATATAAGACCAGATGGTCGGAGGGTTTGATTGGCATAGGCCCGAAAGAGCGCGCGCCGTCGTCCGTTCAAGTCATTCGGGACGCGGCGTTCGGCAGCAGCCCGGGCGTGGAACGAATGCCCGCGTCGGCCGAGGGCCCCTCAGCGGGGCGCGGAGGCCTGCAGGGCGGCGAAGACGCGCAGGCTCGCCTCGAGGTCGGCGGTGCCGACCTCCCTGAAGACCTCGGCCCGCAATCGGGCGAGGTCGGCCTCCATCCGGGCGACCACGGCCGTGCCGGCGGAGGTCAGGCTGAGCACCTTGGCCCGGCGGTCGGTGGGGTCCTCGCGGCGAATCGCGAGGCCGGCCTCGCAGAGCTGGTCGAGGAGGCGCACCAGCGACGGGCCCTCGATGCCGACGGCCTCGGCCAGGGCGTTCTGACGCGGGGCGCCGTCGAGGCGGGCGATCATGATCAGCGGGACCGCGGTGGCGTCCGAGAGGCTGTGCGCCTCCATCACGGCATTGGCGGCGCGGCGCCAGTGCCGGCCCGTCAGCAGCAGCGTCTGGGTATAGGCGAGGCGGAGCTGGTCCAGGCTGCGGGCGGGCGGCCCATCGACCGGCGCCGGACCTGCAGGCGGTTTTCGGGGCGACACGCACGAGGCTCCTGTAGGCAGCGACCGGCGGAGGCTCCGGTTCTCTTTTCGTTTGCGTATTATTAGGATGCAAGCCGTTTGATCGCAAGCGGACATCGTCGTATCAGGGCCCCAGCCCACGTCTCGTCGCCCGGATGCGCCCGGCGGCCCGCGCCGTGGCTGGCGCCGCACCGGCCCTTGATTGATCCGACGAGACGTAAGTAAGGACTGACGATGAGCGCCCCCGACGACCTCTCCTTCACCACGCAGCCGCACGCCTCGCCCGTCTCGCCGGAGCGCCGGGCCGAGCTCCTCGTCGATCCCGGCTTCGGTCGGGTGTTCACCGACCACATGGTGACGATCCGCTACGTCGAGGGGCGCGGCTGGCACGATGCCCGCGTCGAGGCGCGCGCGCCGATCTCCCTCGATCCGGCGGCGGCCGTGCTGCACTACGCCCAGGAGATCTTCGAGGGGCTGAAGGCCTACCGCACCGCCGACGGCGGCGCCGCCCTGTTCCGGCCGGAGGCCAACGCCCTGCGCTTCCGGCGCTCGGCCGAGCGCCTGGCGATGCCGCCGCTGCCCGACGCCGTCTTCGTCGAATCGGTCAAGCAGCTCGTCAGCGCGGACCGCGACTGGATCCCGTCGAGCGAGGGCGGCAGCCTGTACCTGCGTCCCTTCATGATCGCCAGCGAGGTCTTCCTCGGGGTCAAGCCGTCCTCGGAATACCTCTACCTCGTCATCGCCTCGGCGGTGGGCGCCTACTTCAAGGGCGGTTCCGAGACCGTGACGGTGTGGGTCTCGCAGGACCAGACCCGCGCGGCCCCCGGCGGCACCGGGGCGGCCAAGTGCGGCGGCAACTACGCCGCCAGCCTGCGCGCGCAGGCGGCGGCCGTGGAGCACGGCTGCGCCCAGGTGGTGTTCCTCGACGCGATCGAGCGCCGCTGGGTCGAGGAACTCGGCGGCATGAACATCTTCTTCGTCTTCGACGACGGCTCGATGGTCACCCCGCCGCTCAGCGACACCATCCTGTCGGGCATCACCCGCGACTCGATCCTGACCCTGGCGCGGGCGGACGGCCTCACGGTCGCCGAGCGGCCCTATTCCATCGACGACTGGAAGGCGGACGCCGCCAGCGGACGCCTGCGCGAGGTCTTCGCCTGCGGCACCGCCGCCGTGATCACCCCGGTCGGGACCGTGCGCAGCGCGGACGGGGAATTCTCGGTCTCGGACAACGTCGCCGGCCCGGTGACGAAGCGCCTGCGCTCGGCCCTCGTGGACATCCAGCGCGGCAACGCCCCCGATCCCCACGGCTGGGTCACGCGGGTGTACTGAGCCGCCGGCGCTGGTTCGGGCACAGCGGCACGCACGTAAATCGTCGGATCGACAATCCGTGGTTCAGGCGGGGGTCCCCTATCCGTCCCGGCAGGGTGATCGCATATCGCCCCACCACGTCATTCCGGGGCGCCGCAGGCGAGCCCGGAATCCAGATTCGCCGACAGCGTCAAACCTTGCTCGACCTGCGTGTCTGGATCCTGGGTTCCGCTGCGCGGCCCCAGGATGACGGGGTGCCGACACGAGCCATGACGAGCAGCAAACCGCCGTCCGCGTTCGCCCGGCCTTCCTGGACCGGGAGCAGGGGGGCATCTCAGGCACTTGCGTCGCGATGACGAGTCAGGCTCAGGCGAGCCAGGGCTGGGCCGCGAGGTGCCGGGCCTGGAACGCCCGGATCGCGTCCGCGTGGTCGAGGGTGGCGCCGATGGCGTCGAGGCCGCGGACGAGGTGATCCTTGCGCCGGGCCGGGATGTCGAAGCGCTGCACCGCGCCGTCGGCGGTGGTGATGGTCTGGGCCGGCAGGTCGATCGTCATGTGGTTGGCCTCCGGGTCTGCGGCCCGGGCCGCGAGCTCGGCGACGGGGCCGGGCGCCAGTTCGATCAGCAGCAGGCCGTTATTGGCGGCGTTGTCGGCGAAGATGCCGGCGAAGCTGGTGCCGACGACCGCCCGGAGGCCGCCCTGGAGCAGGCCCCAGACCGCGTGCTCGCGCGACGAGCCGCAGCCGAAATTCGGACCGACCACGAGGATGCGCGCGCCCTGCCATTCGGGCCGGTTCAGCACGAAATCCGGGCGCGGCTCGCCGGGGCCGGCGAAGCGCAGGTCGTGGAAGGTGGCCTCGCCCAGGCCCGCGCGATCGATCCCCTTCAGGAACTGCTTGGGCATGATGACGTCGGTGTCGATGTTGGCGCCGGGCAGGCCGGCCGCCGGGCCCGCGACGACGGTGAAGGGCTGCATGCTCAGGTCTCCGGTGCGAAGCGATGTTCTTGCGCGCGTCGGTGTTCTTGCGCGCGTCCGTTGTCTTGCGCCAAGCGGCGGCTGTCGGTGAGGTGGCCCGCGATGGCCGCGGCCGCCACCATGGCGGGGCTCATCAGGTGCGTGCGCCCGCCCGCGCCCTGGCGGCCCTCGAAGTTGCGGTTCGTGCTGGAGGCGCAGCGCTCGCCCGGCGCCAGCACGTCGTCGTTCATGGCCAGGCACATCGAGCAGCCCGACTGGCGCCACTCGAAGCCGGCATCGCGAAAGATCCCGTCGAGGCCCTCGGCCTCCGCCGCCCGGCGCACGCTGGAGGAGCCGGGCACCACCATGGCCTGGACCCCGGGCGCGACCCGCCGGCCCCGCACCAGGGCGGCGGCCTCGCGCAGGTCGTAGAGCCGGGCATTGGTGCAGGAGCCGATGAAGGCGCGCTGGATCGGAATGGCCGCGAGGGGCGTGCCCGGCGCGAGATCCATGTAGGCGAGCGCCCGGACCATATCCCGGCGCCGGGCCGGATCGGGCTCGGCCGCCGGATCGGGCACGCGGCCGTTGACCGGGCCCGCCTGGTCGGGGCTGGTGCCCCAGGTCACCATCGGCTCGATTCCGGCGGCGTCGAGGGCGACCTCGCGGTCGAACACAGCCGCGTCGTCGCTGCGCAGGGTCAGCCAGTGGGCGCTGGCCGCGTCCCAGAGATCGCCCTTCGGCGCGCGGGGCTTGTCGGCGAGGTAGTCGAGCACGGTCCGGTCGGGGGCCATGACGACGCCCCGCGCCCCGCACTCGACGGCCATGTTGCAGATCGTCATGCGGCCCTCGACGGACAGGGCCTCGACGGCGGGGCCGGCGAACTCGACGGCGTAGCCCGTCGCCCCGTCGGCGCCGATCCGGCGGATCAGGGCCATGACCACGTCCTTGGCGGTGACGCCCGGCGCCAGGATTCCCGAGACCGTGACCCGCAGGGTCTTCATCCGGCGGTACACCAGGGTCTGGGTGGCGAGGTAGTGCTCGATGTCCGAGGTGCCGATGCCGAAGCCGAGCGCCCCCAGCGCCCCGTAGGTGGTGGTGTGGCTGTCGCCCGCCGCCACGATCATGCCGGGCTGGACGAAGCCCTGCTCGGGGGCGACCACGTGCTCGATGCCCTGGAGCGGGTGCAGCACGTCGAGGAGCTCGATCCCGAAATCCCGGCAGTTCGCGTCGAAATACGCCACCTGCCTTGCCCCGCCGGGATCGGGCATGGCGGCGACGCGCTCCGCCGCCGTGGGATTGACGTGGTCGACCACCGCCAGGGCGGCCTCCGGCCGCCAGACCCGGCGCCCGGCGGCGCGCAGGCCGCTGAAGGCCTGCGGGCTGGTATACTCGTTGAGCACCGTGCGGTCGATGTAGAGGAGGACGCTGGCCCCGGGGCCTTCGGCGTCGTCGAGGCGGCGCACGGTATGGGCGTCCACCAGCTTGTCGTAGAGGGTACGGGCCTGCATCGATCGGCTCTCGGGCTCCGGCGGAACTTGCACTGAGGCGGGACTGAACCCGATCCGGACCCGCGAGGCCAATGCCGATGCGGCATCGGCCGATGCCGGGTGCTCCGTCCGCCGGCCGAACGCCTCCGGACCGGTGCGGTGGGCGGGTCCGGCGGCCCAGGAGGTGGGATCAGGGCAGGGCGGCGCGCTTGCGCAGGATCAGGTCGCCCCGGAACAGGAACTTCTGGGCGCGCTTGCCGGTGTCGACCTCGGTGGTGAAGACGTTGCCGCAGCTGTCCACCGCGAGGTTGTGGACCCAGTGGAAGTCCCCCGCCATGCGGCCGTTGCGGCCGAAGGCACCGAGCACCTCCCCGGTCTCGCGGCTGAGCGTGCGGACCTCGTTGTTGGCCCCGTCCGCGTTGAGGAGGTAGCTCTGCTCGGCGTCGGGCCAGAGTGCGACCTCCCAGACCGAGCCGTTGGCGCGGGTGTTCTTCTCGACGAAGAATTCCTTCACGAAGCTGCCGTCGCGGCGGAAGACCTGGACCCGGTCGTTGGTGCGGTCGCAGACGTAGACCAGGCCGTCGCGGGCGATCTGCACGCAGTGGACGGGATTGCGGAACTGCTGGGCCGGGGCCGCCGCCGGGTCGTAGGCCGGCAGGGTCTCGTCCGTGGGCGGGCGGCCATAGGCGCCCCACATCCGCTTGAACGCGCCGGTCTCGGCATCGAACACGATGACCCGGTGGTTGAAGTAGCCGTCGGCGACGTAGAGTTCGTTGGTCTCGGGGTCGACCTGCATCGCGGCCGGCTTGCCGAGCCGCGTGGTGTCGAGGCTGTTGGTCTGCGGACCCTGTTTGCCGATCTGCAGGACGAAGCGGCCCTCGGCGGTGAACTTCAGGATCTGTCCGTCGGTGTCGCCGTTGCCGGCGAGCCAGACGAAGCCCTTGTGGTCGATGTGGATGCCGTGCTCGTTCTGGGGCCACTGGTAGCCCTCGCCGGGGCCGCCCCAGCTGCGGATCAGGGTGCCGGCCTGGTCGAACACCAGCACCGGGGGCGCGGGCCGGCAGCACTTGGTGCGCGGCGGGTCGAGGCTGGCGGCCTTCTCGTCGTCGGTGAGGGTGCGCGGGCGCTGCACCACCCAGACGTTGTCCTGCGCGTCGACGGCGACGCCCGAGGCCTGCCCCATGATCCACTGGTTGGGCAGCGGCTTCGGCCAGGCCGGATCGACCTGGAACGTCAGTGGGTCCGCGGATGCCACGCCCGCCCACGCGACCGCGAGCGCGGCCAGACCAAGCCGAAGCCCCATGCTTTCCTCCCGATGTCGCCCGGTCTCGTTGACCGCGTCTTGCACACAGTCTTCGCGCCCGGCGGGAAGACGTCCAGTCGCGGTGGGACGGAGGCGTGTCGCCGACCCGGATCTGTCACCCGGCCCGGCGCGTCAGGCGCCCGCGCGGGCCGGGCCCCGCAGGACGCCCTCCCACAGGATCGCCGCCCGCTGCCAGGTCAGGGCCCGGCGCTGCAGGAGCGCGCCGGCGCTGAGTTCCGACCAGAGGTCGTCCCGGGTGGCGAGGTCGACGACGGCCTCGGCGAAGGCCGCATCCGTCCCGGCGATCCAGCCGTTCACGCCGTGCTGCACCCGCTCGGCCAGGGCGCCGATCCCGGCGGTCACCACGGGCAGCCCCATGGCCTGGGCCTCCGCCGCCGCGAGGCAGAAGGTCTCGTCGGGCGAGCCGGGGCAGACCATGGCGCGCGCATCGCCGTAGAACGCCGCCAGGGCGGCCGCACCCCGCCGGGGATGGAACACCACCGGACCGCGATCGTCGGGCGAGTCCGGCCGTTCCGAGCCGAAGACATGGAGCTTGGCGCCCGAGGCGATCAGCGGCGCCGAGCCGTGCCAGAGCCGCAGCATCCGGTCGAGGCCGCGCTGGGGCTGCGAGGCGTAGACGAAGTCCCGGCTGCGGCCCCGCGTCGGCTCGGGCGTGCGGAAGACGGGCGAGACCCCGTGCGGAATGACGTGGCGGCGCCGGAAGGGATAGAGCGGCGACATCAGCCGCGCCGCGAGGCTGCCGACGAAGACAGCCTCCGGCCGCAGGGTCAGGAAGGGCAGGAAGTAGCCCTTCCGCACGGCCTTCTCGACGTTCAGCGGATTGTGGACCCAGACGATGCCGCGCCGGCCCGGATGGGCGCGGAGCGGGCGCGGGTCGTTGCTGGTCACCACCGCATCGGCCGCGCAGGACGTCGCATCGGCCAGGGGGATGTTGCGGACGCCGTCGCGCTCCACCGTCCCGCTGCGGCGCGTGGCCAGGGTCACCGCCCAGCCGCGCTCGGTCAGCGCGCGGGCCAGGGCGATGTTGGTGCTCTCGATGCCGCCGAGACCGATCTCGGGCGGCGTGTCGAGACCGAAGGCCACCGGCGTCGCGCAGATGAACAGGACCCGGCGCATCGACATCTCCAGGGATCGCGTATCCGGCCGCTCAGAGGCCGAGGCTCCGGGCCTGCTGGCCGAGCCAGGAGGTGGCCGGCGGCGGGGCGTCGAGACCGATCGACCAGAGCTTGCCGCGCCAGGCATGCACCGAGACCGTCTCGGGTCCGATGAGCGCCCGCGCCGTCCGGTCGTCCGCCTCGGCGAGGCGGTGGGCATCGTCGTCGCCCAGAGGATAGAACACCGCCCGCGCCCGGGCATGGCCCTCCAGCCGGAGCTTGCGCACGAAGTAGGTGAGGGCCCGGGGTCCGATCGCCAGGCGCTCCGGGTGGAACGGGATGCGCTTGCCGATCAGCAGTTCCAGGCGGCGCTTCACCCGGATGTGGCCGGTCGCCCAGGGGGCGCGGATCGGCACGGTCGAGATCGCGTCCCAGTAGCGGGCGACGAGTTCGGAATCCGGCGGCGCCGACAGGATCGCGTTGTTGAGGCGGCTCGGGTTGAGCCAGCCGAACAGGTACTCCCCCGCCCCGCCCGGCGTCTCGAGGGGGCGCTGGAAGACGCAGTCGAGGTCCGACCAGATGCCCTTGCCGTCGCGGATCAGGCTGAGGCGCAGGTAGTCGGCGTAGAAGGCGAGCACGCCGCGGCTGCGATAGAGGTCCGCCATGAGGTTCGGTCCGATTCCCTCGCGGGCATCGATCACCGTTCCCGGCAGCCCCTGCGTGCGCAGGGCCGCCGCGTCGTGCGAGTAGATCTGCAGCGGATGGCCGGCCGCGACGATCGAGGCGGCGCTGAGCCGCTCGAGCCAGGTCACCGGCCCTTCCCAGTAGCTGACGACGGTCCTCAGCGGAGTTCGCTCGGGTGCGACGGGCATGGCCGCGGATCGACTCATTCCCCCTCAAGCCCCTCCCTCTCGCCGCCGCGCGGCCTCGGTTTCCCCGGGGCTGCTCTATCGCGGCGCCTCGGGCGCGACCACCGCTAAATCCGTGCGGATCAGGGCCGCGGCTCGGGAGCGGCCAGGATCCGCTCCCGCAGCGGGGCGTCGGCGTAGCCGTCCGGGGGCAGGCCGTTGGCCGCCTGGTAGGCGCGGACCGCGGCCCGCGTCCTCGGGCCGATCTTGCCGTCGGCGCTCCCTGCCGCGAACCCGCGCTCGGCGAGCCGTTGCTGGAGCGACCGGACCTCGGCGGTGGTCGGCATCGCGTCGCCGCGCGGCCAGTCCCGGGTGAAGCCCGGCTCGCCGCGCAGGCGGTCCGACAGGTGCGCCACGGAGAGCGCGTAGGCGAGGGCGGTGTTGTAGCGCAGGATGATCCGGAAGTTCGGCTGCAGCAGGAAGGCCGGTCCGCGCGCACCGGCCGGCAGGATCAGCGTCGCCGTGCCGTCCTCCGGCAAGGCCTGGACCGGGCTCACCCCGAGGGCCTTCCAGGCCGCGATGGTGCGCTCCGTGCTCTCGTCGGCCAGGGCGAGGTCGAACCCGTCCGGCAGGCGCGCCTCGCTGCCCCAGCGCGCACCGGGGCGCCAGCCCATCGCCACGAGGTAGTTGGCCGTGGAGGCGAGGGCGTCCGGCACCGAGGTCCAGATGTCGCGCCGGCCGTCCCCGTCGAAATCCACCGCGTAGGCCTGGTAGACCGTCGGCATGAACTGGGTGTGGCCCATGGCCCCCGCCCAGGACCCGGTGAGTGGGCCGGGGGGCGCCTTGTCCTGGGCCTGGATCTCCAGGGCGGCGATCAGCTCCGCCCGCCAGTAGGGCGCCCGCGCCGTCTCGCTGCAGGCCAGCGTCGCCAGGGAGCGCAGGACCGGGCGGACGATCCCGGCATCGTCGAGCACGCTGCCGTAGGTCGATTCGACGCCCCAGAACGCCGCCAGGACGAAGCGGTCGACACCGTACCGGGCCTCGATCGCGTCGAAGGTCGCCGACCCTTCCGCCAGCTTGCGCCGGCCCTCGGCGATCCGCGCCTCGGTGAGGTTGGCGTCGAGGTAGGACCAGATCGGCTTCACGAACTCCGCCTGGCCCTGGGGCGCCGCCGCCACCTCGACATCGGGGGAGAGGGCGCGCAGGCCGTCGGCCACACCGGCGGGAACGCCGCGCGCCTCCGCCTCGGCGGCGATGCCCCCGGTGCAGCGCGCGAAGGCGGACGATGCTGCGTCGGGGGCGGGGGTCGGCTCTGCGGACGTCATCTCGGCCAAGGTCGTCTCGGCGCACGCGGCCTGGGGCGCGACCGGAACCGGGATCAGGGCGACGAGGACCGGAATCGCGGCGGCACGCCGCACGGGAGGGCCGAAACGTCGCTGGCGCCACCACATGCCGGTCTCCTCACTCCGTCGTCCCGCCGGGACCCTAGCGGCGCGGGCCGGCATGCGGAAGCGGCCGGGGCCGGGGCCGGCTCGGGTCTGGCGAGAATCCCCGCGGAGGAAAAGCATCCCTGCCGTGAACACCGATCCCTGCGGAACACGCATCCTGGCCGAGAAAAAGCATTGCCGGGGCAAACCGCGCCGGGAATAAGCCGTGGCGCGGCGGCTGCATCGACCCCCGCGGGACCGGCGCGGCGCGAGCCGCGGCCGGGCCAGGAAGGACGACCATGCGGTGCCGCACCCTGCCCGACCGCGCGAGACGGTGCCGATGCTCGTCGCGCTGATCCTGTTCCTGAGCGGGATCGCCCTCGGCCTGACCGTCCGGGTCCTCGTCGCCCTCGGAACGTGCGTCCTCGTCTTCGCCCTCTCGGTGGTGGTCTGGACCGCCCGGGGCGACGTCTCCCTCCTCGGGCTGCTCGTGCTCCTCGCCCACCTCGCCGCCCTGCAGGCGGGCTATCTCCTCGGCGCCATCCTGCGTGTGCGCGGCGACGACGCCTGAGGACTTCCGCTCACCAGAACCAGACCGTCGTCGGGCTGAGCCGGAAGATCGGCCACCACAAGAGCAGGGCCGTTGCGCACACAACGACGACCAGCACCAGGGGCGGGCGCCGGCTCGCAATCGGACGGCGTGTCTTGAAGCGGTACATGCGCGGTGCGGCCCGGGACGGTTCGACGTTCGTCTTGGGCTGAACTGCAGGGACCGGGCCGCCGCGACGGTCGATCGGCGCCGAGACCGGGGCGTGCGTCCGGACATCTCTACGTAACCAAACGCGCGGAAGTGATGGCTGCGGGCCGGATCGCAGGCAAAAATGCCGCAATGAGGCTCGACTCACGGCCGCGTTTGCCGCCTTGCTCCGCGCAAGGGGTTGTCATCGATCCGTGCGGCCCCCGGGACGGGGCTGCGCGGCCAGGGAGTTTTGACATGATCGGACGTGGGTATCGGGCGCCGTGGATCGCGGCGGCCTTCGCGGCGCTCGTCTGCACGACGGGCGGGGCGAGCGCTGCGCAATGCGGGAACAGCGCGGCCGGGTTCGAGGCCTGGAAGCGGGAGTTCGCCGAGGAGGCCCGGGGCCGGGCCAGCGCCGCCAGCCTCTCCGCGCTGATGGGCACGTCCTACTCGACGGCGACGATCTCGGCCGATCGCGGCCAGAAGAGCTTCAAGCTCTCCCTCGACCAGTTCCTGGCCAAGCGCGGCGGCAACACGATCGTGTCGCGCGGCCGCGCCCTCAAGGCGCAGAACGCCGCCCTGTTCGACTCGATCGAGCAGCGCTACGGCGTGCCGCCCGGCCCCCTCCTGGCGATCTGGGGCATGGAGACGGGCTTCGGCGCGGTGAAGGGCAACGTCAACACGCTCTCGGCGGTCGCGACGCTGGCCTATGATTGCCGTCGCTCGGCCTACTTCACCGATCAGCTCTACGCCGCCCTCACCCTGGTGGATCGCGGCGTGCTGACCCCGAGCACCCGGGGCGCGGCCCATGGCGAGGTCGGCCACACCCAGTTCCTGCCCAAGAACGTCCTGACCTACGGGGTCGGCGGCAGCCTCGACAGCTCGGCCAACGCCCTCAACTCCACGGCGAACTTCCTCAAGGGGCATGGCTGGCGCGCCGGTGCCGGCTACCAGCCGGGCGAGCCGAACTTCGCCGCGATCCAGGGCTGGAACGCCGCCTCGGTCTACCAGCGCGCCATCGCGCTTCTGGGCGAGCGCATCGACGCCCGCTGAAAACGGCCCGCGCCGCGCTCCGGCGCGGAGCGGGATCGGCCTCAGGGCTGCAGGCCCGCGAGGTCGCCGCGGCAGGGCATCAGGTCGGTGGCCCCGGCGACCATCCCGGCCATCGCACGAAGCTCCGCCGGCTGGCGCGGACTCGACGCCAGCCGGCCGGCATCGCGCTTGAGGGCGCGGTTGCAGCCGCAGGCGGGCAGGCCCCCGTCGGGCGTGCAGGCATCGTGCTTGCGGCACGCGGCGTCCAGCGCGTCGATCGGGGCGACGTCCATGCCGTCGTTGCCGGGGCCGCAATAATGCCCGTGCACGAGCAGGGTCGGGCGCGGCGTCTGTCCGGGACCCGTCAGGTCCTGGGCGGCGAGGGGCGTGACGGCGGTGAAAGCTCCGAAGAGCAGGGCGAGCGTCAGGGTCCGCATGGCGGGTCTCCGGTCAGAGTCTCAAGCGCAGAGGGTTCGGGTCGGGGCATCGAACGGCGATCCCGCCGGGCGCGGGGCAGCACCGGGCGAACGCGGGCAAAGCCGGTTCGGGGCGTGGCCGCGCGGCGGCGGGCCGCTTCGGCGCTCTCAGGACGGGGCGGTGTCCCGGATCGAGATCCGGGCCGGGCGCGGCCCGGAGGCGGCGGGCCCGAGGATCGGCGTCGCGAACGTCATGGTGGACGACATGATGGAACTGTCCCGCGTCTCGGCAGGACGGATCGAACGCGGGCCGCACGTGCTGGCCGCATCCGCCGTCCGGTAGACCCCTCGGGCGTTACAACCCTATCGGAACCGCTGCGTTCCATATCTCCGGAGCGGATCGCGGGCGGATCCCGTGACCACCCCCCTGCTCAAGCTTGAAAACGCACGACGTCGACGGAAGCGTGGCCGTATTTCGGCCTTCGCAATCGACACACCCGGGAACGGCCACCAGGATAAGGAACGAGTTCGTTCCTTATCTTCGACCGCTCAGCAGGCCGCGACGTTGACCGCCAGGCCGCCCAGCGAGGTTTCCTTGTACTTGGCCTGCATGTCGTGGCCGGTCTGGCGCATGGTCTCGATGACCTCGTCGAGGCTGACCCGGTGGATGCCGTCGCCGCGCAGGGCCAGGGAGGCGGCCACCACCGCCTTGTTGGCCCCGAAGGCGTTGCGCTCGATGCAGGGGATCTGGACCAGGCCGCCGATGGGATCGCAGGTCATGCCCAGATGGTGTTCCATCGCGATCTCGGCGGCGTTCTCCACCTGGGCCGGGCTGCCGCCCAGGAAGGCCGCCAGCCCCGCCGCCGCCATCGCGGCCGCCGAGCCGACCTCGCCCTGGCAGCCGACCTCGGCGCCGGAGATCGACGCCCGGGACTTGATCAGGCCGCCCACCGCCGCGGCGGTGAGCAGGAACTCCCGCGCGCGGGCCTCCGACCAGTCGGGGCAGAAATCGCGGGCGTAGCGCAGCACGGCCGGCACGATCCCGGCCGCGCCGTTGGTGGGCGCCGTCACCACGCGCCCGCCCGAGGCGTTCTCCTCGTTCACCGCCAGCGCGTAGAGGCTGATCCAGTCCACGATCTCGTGGGCGGCGCGGGCGTTGCGCAGGCGCCCGGCGGTCAGGTCGTCGTGCAGGCGCTTGGCCCGGCGGCGCACCTTCAGCCCGCCGGGCAATTCGCCGTCCTGGCGCAGGCCCCGGTCGATGCAGGCGAACATCGCGTCGCGGATGGCGTCGAGGCCGGCCTCCACCGCCTCGGGGGCGCGCGAACCGCACTCGTTGGCGAACTGCACCTGCGCGATCGTGCGGTCCTCGCGCAGGCACAGGGCGAGCAGGCCGGCCGCGGAGGCATAGGGCAGGGGGCAATCCGCCTCGCCCCCCGGCGCGGCCTCGGCCTCGGTCACCACGAAGCCGCCGCCGATCGAGTAGTAGGTCTCGGTATCGAGAGTCGCGCCGGCGCCGTCGAGGGCGCGGAAGCGCAGGGCGTTGGTGTGCAGCGGCAGCACGTCGGTGAAGTTGAAGGCGAGGTCGGCGTCCGGGTCGAAGGCCGGGCCGCCGGGGCCGAGCCGCCTGGCCGCCCCCAGGTCCGCGACGAGGCCGGCGACCGCATCCGGGTCGACGGAGCGCGGGTCGTGGCCAAGGAGCCCGAGGAAGATCGCCGTGTCGGTGCCGTGCCCGCGCCCGGTCCAGGCGAGGGAGCCGAAGATCTCGGCCTGGATGCAGGCGAGCCCGGGCAGGCCCTCGGCCCGGGTGCGGAACCGCAGCGCCGCCACCATCGGTCCGACGGTGTGCGAACTCGACGGGCCGATCCCGATCTTGAAGAGGTCGAAGGCGCTGATCATCGGCTCTCGCGTTCCGGACGCCCCGCGCAGGAACCGCGCCACCGGTCTTCCGGGATCTCGGTCCTGCAGGATAGAGGTCCTGCAAGATGCAGGCTCTGTAACACACAGGTCTCGCAGGCCCCGAATCTTCCAGGATGCGGGTCTCGCACAGGACGCGGGCCTCGCAGGATTCGGGTGGGCGCCGGACGGGACGACGGTTGCCCGCTTCCGACACCGACGGATCGTGGCCGCGCATCCTCCATCCGTGCCGCGGCCGATCGGGGGCGGCGCGCGGCCCGGGTCCAGAAGGGAGCGTGGGATCGAGTCAGGCGGCCGCGCGGCCGTAATCGGTCCCGACGGCGCTCGAGGCCAGCAGGTCGGCGACGAGGGCCACGAGCTGGTGCCCGTGATAGGGCGTGCGCAGGCGCAGGGCGCCCGGCTCGAGGGCCTCGGCGTCGAGCCGGCGCAGGGAGCGGGCGGTGTAGACCACGCCCACCGTGGGATCGAGGCACCGGGCAACGCCGGCCAGGGAGAGACCGTCCACCGTGTCGCGCACGTCGGCATCGGTCACCAGCACGTCGACCCGGCGCCGGCCCGTCTGGGCCAGGAGCAGACTTTCCACCTCGCCGGCCGTGCGGGCGCCGAGGACGTCGTAGCCCGACATCTCGAGGCAACTCGTGGTGATCGAGCGGGTCAACTCGTCTCCGGCGAGGAGAACCACGAGCGGTGGGCGGGACGCGGCCATCATGGACGGGATTCCTGGGTGAACCGATATCGGACGCTTCGGCTTTCAAATGGACGGTGGTGCGACCGTAGAAGCGACCAGTTAACGCGTCCTTAAAGGACGGGTTTCATGAGGCAACAGCAATTCACGGAGCAAGCTTAAGAGATCAGCACTTTCCGGCGTCTGCCCGCGTTATCAGCATCGTTCTGCACGAAAAGACAGCGAACCTATCAATCCGGCCGCATTGATTGGATTTTACCGCCCCCGTCCGCCCGCAATAAGGGCATCCTTCGGCCAGGACGGCTCCGCGACCGCCGCCGACGCGCCGGATCGGCGCCCGCGGCCTCCGGGCCGCCGCCGCGGGGCAAACCTTCGGCCGCGCCGGCGAATGGGGGAAGGAGCTTTCCCGTCAGGGTCGAAAAAAGCCGTTTGCTTCCTTTGACGTCGACACATCTCCCGGCAATTCTAGCCATGGAACGACGAAGCGGAGCATGTCCTCGGACTAATCCAGTCTTCACGGCGCCGTGATGGCTCCGTCTTTTGTATTCATTCGACGGAAATCGAACTCCGGGGCGCGCACGTGTGCGCTCCGCGGGAACGCATGGGTGTGATCATGAGCTTTCAACCTGAGTTTCGTGGCGGCAGCGAGCCGATCCGCTTCGCCTACTGGGTCCCCAACGTGTCGGGCGGCCTCGTCATCAGCAAGATTCCCCAGCGCACGGGCTGGGACGCGCCCTACAACCGGCGCCTGGCGCAGATCGCCGAGGAGGCCGGATTCGACTACGCCCTGACGCAGATCCGCTTCACCGCCGGCTACGGGGCCGAGTACCAGCACGAATCCGTCGCCTTCAGCCACGTGCTGCTGGCCGCCACCTCGAAGCTGAAGGTCATCGCCGCCCTGCTGCCGGGCCCCTGGAACCCGACGCTCGCCGCCAAGCAGATCGCCACGATCAGCCAGCTCACCGAGGGGCGCATCGCCATCAACGTGGTCTCGGGCTGGTTCTCGGGCGAGTTCCGCGCCATCGGCGAGCCGTGGCTCGACCATGACGAGCGCTACCGCCGCTCGGAGGAGTTCATCCGGGCCCTGCGGGGGATCTGGACCCAGGACAACTTCACCTTCCGGGGCGATTTCTACCGCTACAGCGACTACACCCTGAAGCCCAAGCCCGCCGATCCGCAGCCCGAGATCTTCCAGGGCGGGTCGTCCCGCGCGGCGCGCGACATGGCGGCCCGGGTCTCGGACTGGTACTTCACCAACGGCAACACGCCCGAAGGCATCCGGGCGCAGGTCGACGACATCCAGGCCAAGGCGCGCGCCAACGGCCACGCGGTGAAGGTCGGCGTCAACGCCTTCGTCATCGCCCGCGACACGGAAGCCGAGGCCCGCGCCGTCCTCCAGGAGATCATCGACCAAGCCGATCCGGATGCCGTGAAGGCCTTCGGGCACGAGGTGAAGAACGCCGGCCGCGCCTCGCCGGAGGGCGAGGGCAACTGGGCGAAGTCGAGCTTCGAGGACCTCGTCCAGTACAATGACGGCTTCAAGACCAACCTGATCGGCACGCCGGACCAGATCGCCGAGCGCATCGTGGCCCTGAAGGATGCCGGCGTCGACCTGGCGCTCCTCGCCTTCCTGCACTTCCAGGAGGAGGTCGCGTATTTCGGCGAACACGTCATCCCGCGGGTCCGCGCCCTGGAGGCGGCCCGCGCCGAGCGGGCGCGGGCGGCCTGAGCCGAACCGCCCCCCCGACCTCGCCACCCGATCCGGAGACACCGCATGAACATCGCCGTCAGCCCCGACATCGCCGTCGACCCGCGCCCGCGCGACACCGAGCGCTGGCCCGGCGGCGCGCCGGGCCCCGCGCGCCCGGCCGCGCCGGCCCACGTCATCCGCGACGCCGCCGAGGCCCTGCGCGTCGCCCACGCCCTGGCGGAGACGTTCCGGGCGGGCGCCTCCGAGCGCGACCGCACCGGGCGCCGCCCCCTGGCCGAGCTCGACGCGTTCTCCCAGAGCGGCCTGTGGTCGATCAACGTGCCGCGGGCCCATGGCGGGCCGGGGCTGTCCTACGAGACCCTGGCGCGGGTCATCGCCATCGTCTCGGCGGCCGATCCGTCCATCGGGCAGATCGCCCAGAACCACCTCGGCATCGTCGCTTCGATCGATACGGTCTCGGACGAGGCCCAGAAGGCCCTGCTGTTCGGCCTCGTGCTCGCCGGCACCCGGTTCGGCAACGCCTTCTCGGAGATCGGCACGCCCCGCGCCGCCGACTTCCAGACCCGCTTCGTGGAGGACGGCGACCACGTGGTGGTGCACGGCACCAAGTTCTACGCCACCGGCGCGCTGCTCGCCCACCTCGTGCCCATCGTGGCCCTCGATGACGAGGGCCGGGCCTGGTACGCCATCGCCGAGCGCAACGCGCCCGGGCTGACGGTGATCGACGACTGGTCGAGCTTCGGCCAGCGCACCACCGCGAGCGGCACCGTGCGGATCGACGGCGTGCGGGTGCCGAAATCCCACCTGGTGCCGGCCTGGAAGGGCTATGCGCAGCCCAGCGCCGACGGGGCGATCTTCCAGATCATCCAGGCCGCCGTCGACGCGGGCATCGCCCGGGCGGCGCTGGCCGAGACCATCGACTTCGTGCGCACCAAGTCCCGCCCCTGGATCGACAGCGGGCTCGAGCGCGCCTCCGACGATCCCCACACCATCCGCATCGTCGGCGACCTCACGATCCGCCTGCACGCGGCCGAGGCGCTGCTCGACCGGGCCGGCCTCGCCCTCGACGCCGCCGTGGCGGCTCCCGATGCCGAGACGGTGGCGGCCGCGCAACTGGCGGTGGCGGAGGCCAAGGTGCTCACCACCGAGGTGGCGCTCGCCACCACCAACACCCTGTTCGAGCTCGCCGGCACCCGCTCGACGCTGGCCGAGCACAATCTCGACCGGCACTGGCGCAACGCCCGCACCCACACGCTCCACGATCCCGTGCGCTGGAAATACGCGATCGTCGGCAACCACGCCCTCAACGGCGTGAACCCGCCCTTCCACGCCTGGAGCTAGGCCGCGGGCCCCCGGACCCGCCGCGAGACCCGACCGACGAGACCGAGGACCAGGCAGGAGAGATGGTAACGACCTAGCAAAAATCAGCACTCCGCTCGTCTTTGCACCACAATACCTTAGAATTGCTTCAGATTTGAAGTGCTCTAAGTGTGCTGTTTAGACAACATCTTCATCTTGACTGGTGTTTTCTGACGGGGCATGACTCGGTTACTGCGCCGCTTCGGGCGCGTAACAGCGTGCGTCATGCCCAACCGCTCCTCAGGCCTCGCCCTGCTCCTCGCCACGACCGCCCTCGCCGGAACCGCGGCGGCCCAGGAACGAAGCGTGCGGCTCGACCAGCTCTCGGTCGAGGGCACGGCCGCGGGGCCCGCCTCCGGCAGCGGGGCCAATCTCAGCGGCGGGGACGGCGGGACGGCCGCGACCAGCGGCGGGGGCGGCGGCCCCTCCGGGGTCACCGGCTACACGGCCCGGATCAGTCCCACGGCGACCAAGACCAACACGCCGCTGCTGGAGACCCCGCAATCGGTCACGGTGCTCACCCGGGAAGCGCTGAACGACCGCAACGTCCAGACCCTCAACGAGGCCATCGGCTACGTGGCCGGCGTCTCCTCGAACGTCTTCGGCTTCGATCCGCGCTTCGATTCGTTCTACGTCCGGGGCTTCAGCCTGACCTATGACGGGATCTTCCGGGACGGTCTGCGTCAGGTCGCGTCCGGCCTGACGGTGCCGCGGATCGAGCCCTACGGCATCGAGGCCGCCACGATCCTGCGCGGGCCGGCCTCCGGGCTCTACGGCCTCGGCTCCCCCGGCGGCATCCTCGACGTCACCACGAAGCGGCCGGTCTTCACGCCCTTCGGCGAGGTGCAGTTGCAGGTCGGCAACTTCGACCGCTACCAGGGCAATTTCGACCTCGGCGGCCCGGTCGAGGGCACGGGCGGCACGCTCGCGTACCGCGTCACCGGCATCCGGCGCCAGTCGGACACCTTCATCCCCGGGGGCTCGGACGACCGGAGCTACATCGCGCCGTCCTTCACCTGGAAACCGTCGGCCGATACCACCTTCACCTTCCTGAGCGAGTACCAGGAAACCAAGCTTCCGGGCAGCACGACGTTCTTCAACCAGAACCTGCGCCCGACGCGCCTCTATTCGGGCGACCCGGCCTTCAACGACTTCCGCCAGCAGCAGGGCCGTGTCGGCTACGCGTTCGAGCACCGCTTCGACGCGGATCTGGTCTTCCGGCAGAACTTCCGTTTCTACGACATCGGCAACGACTATCGCTACGCGTCGATCGCTGCCCTCAGCCCGGACGGCACGAGCGCCAGCCGTTCGACCGGATACTCGCGCCAGTTCCTCAGCCAGATCACCCTCGACAACCAGATCGAGGCGCACGTCGCCACCGGGCCGGTCGCGCACACGCTGGTGGCGGGGCTCGACTACGCGCATTCCGACTTCAACTACCGCTTCGGCTTCGGGACGGCCCCCGATCTCAACCTCGTCACGCGCAATGACGGCCAGCAGCCGATCCTCGCGCCGCTGCTGGGCCCGCGCACCGCGCAGAGCCAGGATCAGGTCGGCCTGTACCTGCAGGAGCAGGCCAGGTTCGACCGCTTCGTGCTCACCCTGACCGGGCGCTACGACTGGGTGTCCCAGACCACGACCGCGGCCCCCGCGGCCGCGACCCAGCAGAACGACCAGGCCTTCACGGGTCGGGTCGGCCTCAACTATCTCCTGGCCCCCGGGCTGGTGCCCTATGCCAGCTACGCGACCACCTTCGCGCCGCAACCGGGCGCCGACGCCGCCGGGCGCGCCTTCCGACCGGCGACGGGGGACCAGATCGAGGCGGGCGTCAAATACCTGATCCCGGGCACGAACATCCAGGCGGGGTTCGCCGGCTTCGACATCGTCCAGAGCAGCGTCCTGCGCACGGACCCCAACAACGTCGCCTTCCAGGTGGCGACGGGCGCCGTCGAGTCGCGCGGCTTCGAGATGGAGGCCATCGCCAACTTCGCGCCCGGCACCAACCTGACCCTCGCCTACACCCATCTCGACCTGCGCTATCTCACCCAGACCTCGGCCGCGGGCCAGGCCCTGGACGGCAGGTTCCTGTCCGGCATTCCGGGGGATACGGTCACGGGCTTCCTCAGCTACCTGTTCCCGCCGGGTTCCGCGCTGCGCGGGCTGACGCTCGGCGGCGGCATCCGCTTCAGCGCCAACAGCTTCGCCAACGACGAGAACACGGTCCGCAACCCGACCGTGACGCTGTTCGACGCGCTGGTCGCGTACGATTTCGCGGCCCTCAATCCGAAGTACCAAGGCTTCCGGGCCCAGGTGAACGCGAACAACATCTTCGACCGCGACTACTTCACCTGTCAGGCCGGGTTCTGCTATCGCGGCGCCCCCGCGACCGTGATCGGCAGCCTGATCTACCGGTGGTAGCCGATGCGTCGGTCCTTCTCGCGGCGCAGCGTCGCGCAGCTCCTGGCGGCCGCCTGGCCGATGCGGAGCGCCCGGACCCTGGCGAGCCCGGCACCCGGCCCCGACGAGCCGGCGCGTCTGCCCGGCGCCGTCAGCTTCGATCTCGGGGGCGAGGGCGGGCGGACCCCGTGGCGGATCACGCTCTACGTTCCGCCCGGCGAGGCGCCCGCCGCCGGCTGGCCGGTCCTCTACCTGCTCGACGGCAACGCGGTGACGGCCACGGCCATCGAGATCGAGCGGGCGCAGGCGCCGTACCCGGATGCCACCGGGATCGCCTCCCGGTTCGCCGTCGTGGGCATCGGATATCCCGGGGCGGAGGCCTATGACGGGCTGCGCCGGTCCTGGGACTACACCCCGCCGCCCGGCCGATCCTATCCGCCGCACACGGCCGGCGGCCCGGTGATCCGGACCGGCGGCGCCGACGCCTTCCTGGATTTCGTCATGACGGTCCTGGGGCCCACGATCGCGCGGCGCTGCCGGGTCGACCCCGCGCGGCAAGCCCTCTTCGGGCATTCCTTCGGCGGCCTGTTCGTCCTCTACGCCCTCGCCCGCAGGCCCGACGCCTTCTCGCACTGGATCGCCGCGAGCCCGTCGATCTACTGGGAGGACCGGATCGTGCTCCGGAGCCTCGAGTGCCTCGAGCGAGGACCGCCCGTCCGGGCGCGCGTCCTCCTGCTGGCGGGAGCCTACGAGGCCGAACTGGCGCCGTTCCAGGAGGGGGCCCCCGACCGCGCGGCGCGCCAGGACCGCCTGGACACCGCCCGGACCGTCGACCTGGCCCGGGCGATGGCGGAGCGGCTCGGCCGGATTCCCGGCTACGACAGCCGGTTCCGGCTCATTCCCGGCCGCACGCATATGAGCGTCCTGCCCGACGCCGTGAACGATGCCGTCCTCCACGTCATGCAGCGCCCGACCTGAACCCGCGGGACGGCCCTGTCCCGCGCGGATTCCGGCAGGCCGCGGCCAGATCCGGAAGGCCGCCGCGCGGCGCCGACCGGATCGCCGACAGGGTCGCGGACCGGCGGGCGTGTGCGGCCGCACCGCCCGGGACCGGACGCGCGCATGGCAGCGTTACCTCCGCCCGGACTGCTCAGGCGCGGCGCCGGGGCGTATTTTGACCGGGTCGTCATGGTTTTCGTCGCGACGTTCGACGAGCCGGATGTGTATTCGAGGACCCTGACCGTGGATATCGAGACCGCCAAGATGCTGGTCGGAGCCGCCCTCGTGGTGGCCATCGGCGTCTTTTCCGTGCTGACCGTGAGCGGAATGGTGCGGAACATGCTCGCCGACCTGCGCGCAGGGCGCCTGGACCGGCGCGGCGAGCGGGTGTCCGAGCCCCGGTGACGCCGGCCGCGGCAGGGAGCGGATCGACCGCCGACGCGCTTTGACGCGGGGATAAGCCGGGTTTGGTACGCAACCCGCCCTGGTGGTCGCGCAGCCGTGATCCATGTTGCGGAGATGAATGCCCTTCCACAGGACTGCATCGATCTCGGCCCGGCTCGAATCGCGGCTGCCGCGCGGGCCGTCGCCCGCCTCGCGGCCGAACGCGCCGACGACCTCGACCGGGACGGCGGGTTTCCCGCCGAGGACGTCGCCCACGCCCATGCGGTCGGCCTGCTCGTGGCGCCGCTGCCGGTGGCGCTCGGCGGCGCCGGCCTCGATGCGCCCCAGCGGGCGCCGGTCCTGGCCGATCTCCTGACCCAGATCGGGCGCGGCAGCCTCGCCCTCGGCCGCCTCTACGAGGGGCACGTCAATGCCCTCTCCCTGGTGCTGCGCTATGCCGAGCCGGCCGTGGCCGAGCGCCTGGCGGCGGATGCCCGCGGGGGCCACCTGTTCGGCGTCTGGAACACCCAGCCCCAGGCCGGCGGCCTCAGCCTCGAGAAAGCCACCGGCCTCGGCCTCGAAAGAACCGGCGGCCTCACCTCGGAGAGCACCGGCGGCGCGGCGGGCGATTCCTGGGTTCTAGCGGGGGTGAAGTCCTTCGCCTCCGGGGCCGGGGCGGTGACCCGCCCCCTCGTCACCGCACGCCGGCCGGACGGGCGCCAGCAGATGCTCGTGGTGGACCTGGAGCCCGGCACCCGTGCCGACCTGTCGGGCTGGCGGGCGCAGGGCATGCGCGCCTCGACCTCGGGCATCCTCGACTTCAGCGGCCTGCCGGCCGGTCCCGACAGCTTCGTGGGCGGCCCCGACGACTACTTTTCCGAGCCGCACTTCTCCGGGGGAGCCTGGCGCTTCGCCGCCGTGCAGCTCGGCGGCATCGAGGCGGTGTTCGACGCCCTGCGGACGCATCTCCGGACCACCGGGCGCGGCGGCGACCCGCACCAGGCCGCCCGCCTCGGCGAGGCCGCGATCGCGGTGGAGAGCGCCCGGCTCTTCGTCGGTCACGCCGCGCGGCTCGCCGCCGACCCGGAGGCGGAGCCCGACCGGGTGATCGCCTACGTCAACCTCACCCGCCTCGCGGTGGAGCGGGCCGGGCTCGACGTCCTGGAGCGGGCCCACCGCTCGGTGGGGCTCGCGGGCTTCCTCAGCCCGCATCCCCTCGAACGCCTGGCGCGCGACCTCGCCACCTACCTGCGCCAGCCCGGCCCCGACCGGGCCCTGACCAGCGCGGCGGCCCACGTCCTGGCCGCCCCGCAGCCGGCCGACCTCCTCTGGCGCGATCCGGCCGGCGGGCCTATCTCTGACGAGGTTGCGGCCGAACTCTAGGCGTCGAGGTCCATGACACGCTCCCCGCACACGCTGCCGCCGGACTACTTCACCGAACTCTACGCCACGAACCCCGATCCGTGGGCGTTCACCACCAGCCCCTACGAGCACGCCAAGTACGACGCCACCCTGGCGGCCCTCGGCCGCGAGACCTACGCGGAGGCCCTGGAGGTCGGCTGCTCCATCGGCGTGCTCACCCGCCGGCTGGCCGAGCGCTGCGAGGCCCTGCTCTCCCTCGACGTGGCCGAGACCGCCCTCGACGCCGCCCGCGCCCGCTGCGCGGAATGCCCGCAGGTCCGCTTCCTGCGCGCCGCGGTGCCGGCGGAATGGCCCCCGGGCCGGTTCGACCTCGTGGTGCTCTCGGAGGTGCTGTACTTCTTCGCGCCCGGGGACCTCGTCCGCATCGCCGAACGGCTCGTGGCGGCGCTGAAACCGGGGGGCGAGGTCGTCCTCGTTCACTGGCTCGGCGAGACGAACTTTCCCCTGAGCGCCGACGCGGCGGTGGAGACGCTGATCGATCTCACCCGGGGTGCCCTCGACGCCGACCGGCGGGGCCGCACCGAGCGCTATCGCCTCGACGTGCTGCGGGCGGCCGCGTGAACCGGCCGCCGCCGGCGGAGGAGCCGGGCCCGTCCCTGGTGCACCGCCACGCCGCCTGGGTGCGCCTGACCCACTGGCTCAACGCCGTCGCGTTCCTGGCTCTTCTGGTCAGCGGCATCGCCATCCTGCTCGCCCTCCCGCGCCTGTTCTGGGGCGAGACCGGGGCCAACGAGGCGCCGGCGGTCCTCGAACTGCCGCTGCCGGTGAACCTCGAGCAGACGGGCTGGGGCCGCAACCTGCACTTCCTGTCCGCCTGGGTGCTCGTCCTCAACGGGATCGTCTACCTCATCGTCGCCTTCGTGGGCGGGCACTTCGTCCGCGACCTCGTGCCGGACCGCGATCAGCTCGCCCCGCGCCACCTCGCCCGCGAGATCGCCGACCATGCCCGCCTGAAACCCGCCCGCGGGCGCGAGGCCCTGCGCTACAACGCCCTGCAGAAATGCGCCTATCTGGCGGTGCTGTTCGGGCTGTTCCCCCTCATGGTGCTCACCGGGCTCACCATGTCGCCGGGGGTGACCGCGGCCTATCCGGAGCTCTTCACCCTCTTCGGCGGCCGGCAATCGGCCCGCACCCTGCACTTCGCCGTCGCCTGCCTGCTCGTGCTCTTCCTCGTCGTCCACGTGGCCCAGGTCTTCGTGGGCGGGGCCGGCAACCTGATGCGGTCGATGATCACCGGCCGCTTCCGCGTTCCCCCCGAGCGCGCCCGGACCACCCGCGCCGCCCGAGACCGCCTGACGGAGTCTCCCGATGCGTGACCTCTCGCGCCGCCGCCTCCTCGCCGGCTCGGGCAGCCTGATCGGCGCCGGCCTCCTCGGCGGCTGCGACGCCCCGGCCCTGTCGCGGCTCGCCTCCCCGTACGACTGGAGCAACGGCCTGACCTTCGCGGTCCAGCGCTGGCTCCAGCGCCACCAGCCCCTGGTGCGCGAGTTCGGACCCGACGCCATCTCCACCGTCTTCCCGACCATCAACACCACAGATCCCGACAATACCGATTACCGGCGCTCGAAGGCGCTGGGCTTTTCCGACTGGAAGCTCCCGGTCACCGGCCTGGTGGCGCGCCCGGGCGCCTTCTCGCTGGCCGAGCTGAAGGCCATGCCGGCCCGCACCCAGATCACGCTGCATGCCTGCGAGCAGGGCTGGTCGGCCATCGGCGGCTGGACCGGCGTGCCCCTGGCCCACCTGCTGGCCGAGGTCGGCCTGAAGCCGGAGGCGCGCTTCGTCGTGGTGCGCAGCGTCGACGGCTGGTGGGACAGCTACGACCTGTTCGATGCCCTCCACCCGCAGACCATCCTGGCCTACGGCATGAACGGCGGCGCCCTGCCGGTGGCGCACGGGGCGCCGGTGCGCCTGCGGGTCGAGCGCCAGCTCGGCTACAAGAGCCTGAAATACATCGGCGCCATCGAGGCGGTGGAGCGGGTGGACGGCCTCGGCCAGGGCCGCGGCAGCATGGTCGCCGAACTCGGGTTCCCCTGGTACGCGGGCATCTGACGCCCCTCGCCCGGTGCAAGGACCGTATAGCGACAGCCGTCCATCGGTGAAGGCGCCACCGAAGACGTAATCGCCCTCTCGGCGCGAACTGTCCGAAAGATGACAAATCAGTCATCGCGCAGCGCCGCGCCGTTCCAATAACGCCATCTTAAGCATGAAGTTGTTGTCTACCGCCGGAATGCAAATCCGGACGGTCTTACAACGATGCGTGTCTCCCTGAAATCCATCCTGATCGGCTCGATAACCCTGCTCGGCATTGCCGCGGCGGGGCAGGGCGCGGTCAGCATCGTGAAGCTCAGGGCGATCGAGCGCGAGGTGACCGAGGTCGCGACCAACTGGCTCCCCTCCGTCAACCTCGTGAACACGATCAGCACGGCGACGCGCGACGTGCGGGTGAAGCTGTACCGCTTCGTCGTCGCCTCCGAGACGCCGCAGGCGCTGGCGGAGAACGAGGCGGGCCTGAAGAAGGCCCTCGACGCCCTCGACGGGCTGCGCCGGACCTACGAGCCGCTGATCAGCGCCGCCGAGGAGAAGGCGCTCTACGACAGCTTCACGCCCCTGTGGGCGCGCTACATCGAGGGTCAGCAGAACGTCATCGGCCTGATGAAGGCGGGCCGGAAGGCCGACGCCCTGGCGCTCACCACCAGCGCCGAGATGGCCGACCTGAACAACGGCGCCATCCGGGCCCTGCAGCGGGCGGTCGACTTCAACCGGGACGGGGCCCAGCGCAGCACCGCGCTGAGCATGGCCAGTGCCGGCTCGGCCGCGCTCATGGCCTGGATCGCGATGACGATCTCGGTGGTGGCCGCCATCGGAGCGATGCTCTTCAGCCTGTTCGGCGTCGCGCGTCCGATCGAGCGCATGACCCGCACCATGGGCCGGCTGGCGGGCGGCGACACCGCCGTGGACATCCCGTCCCGGACCCGCCGCGACGAGATCGGCGACATGGCCGCCGCCGTCGGCGTGTTCCGGGACAACATGCTCCAGACCCGCAGGCTCGAGGAGGAGACGGTCCTGGCGCGGGCGGGGGCGGAGGCGCAGCGCCAGGCGGCGATGCGGGCGATGGCGGATAG
>NZ_JBYSXL010000051.1:0-34072 GCF_058782155.1 Methylobacterium sp. FW306-05-D | reverse complement strand
GTGCCCGGGCCGCGCGACCGGGCCGGCGCGGGGCCGGGACGCAGCGCGGCGGGCGGGTCCGGCCGGGGGCGCATCCGCCCAACGCCCTGGAGGAACGGCGCTTTCCGGCACGGGCCGGCGCCCGGGGCGGGGGCGCCGGGAGGCGGGGCGAGGCCATCCGCCGGACGGTGGATGCCCGCATCCGGCCCGTCCCTAGACTGGCGGCCCACGGGAGAAACCGCCATGAAAACCAGCACCAGCCCCCTGTCCGGAACCGCCCTCGGCCCCCTCGCGGGCATCGCCGTCCTGTCCTTTGCCCTGTCCTGCGCGCCGCTGGTCCCGGCGGCCGCGGCCGACGAGCTCGACGACCTGCCGGAGCTCGCCTGCGCCCAGGCCTCGTCGGCCCTGGAGCGGGTCCAGATCGGATGCCCGGAGGCCGAGCGCGCCGCGACGGAGTCGCGGGCCGGCGCCTCGCCCCTCGACCGGGCGGCGGACGAGCCCGCCGCCCGGGCGCCGTGAGCGTCCTCGCCACGTCCCTGCTCGCCGGCGCGAGCCTCGGCCTCTCCATCGCCGCGCCGATCGGCCCGACCAGCCTCCTCTGCATCCAGCGCACCCTGGCGGGGGGCCTGCCCACCGGGCTCGCCACCGGGCTCGGGGTCGCCACCGTGCACCTGACCTACGGCACCCTGGTCGGGCGCTGGGGGGCGGACGTCGCCCGGGCGGGCTCCAACGCGGCCCTGCTCTCCGTGGTCTCGGGGGCGGTGCTGCTCGCCCTCGCCATCCGGGTGCTGCGCCGCGTCTCGGTGCTGCGGGAGACGGGCGAGCGCCGCTGCACCCTCGCGGCGAGCTACGGCAGCGCCGTGGGCCTGGCCCTGACGAACCCGGTCACCCCCGTGCTGTTCCTCGCCGCCATGCCGAGCCTCCTCGCGCCCGGGGCCGGGTCGCTCCCGGTGCTGGCCGCGGGGGTGTTCCTGGGCTCGTTCGGCTGGTGGCTCCTGCTCAACACCGCCGTATCCCTGTTCCGGGGCTGCGTGACCAGCCGCGCCCTGACCCGGCTGAACCAGGCCGCCGGCCTCCTCCTCGCGGCCCTCGCCCTGAGCCTGCTCGCCCGGGGCCTGGCCGGCAGCCTCGACGGCCTCGACGGCCTCGCACACCAGGGGATGAGCGCGGCGCCCGGCCCGGGCGCGCCCGCCCCGGCGCCGAGCCCAATCCCGATCCCGCGCTGAGCGGCCGGCGGCGCCGCGGTGGCCCGGGGCGAGGGCGGCGGGGCGGCCACCCCGCCCCTGAACCGCACGCCCGGATCTCGATACGACAAGACCTCGATTCGACAAGACCTCGATTCGACAAGATATCGCAACGTCCCCGCAAGGCATCCGGCCGGCCGGCGGACGCGCCGACAAGCTCTCACGGGCTCTCACGGGCGCGCGCGAATCCGGTTTCCCCTTTCCGGCCCGATGCTCTAAACCCGGCCCAAGTGTAGAACATTTCCAATGCGGCCGGCGGGGCGTCCCGGCGGGCGCGGGGGACCAGGGAACGCCATGCGCATCGGACTGTTCGTGCCGTGCTACGTCGACGCCTTCGAGCCGGAGGTGGGGATCGCCACGCTGGAATTGCTGGAGCGCTTCGGCCTCGACGTGGAGTATCCCTTCGATCAGACCTGCTGCGGCCAGCCGATGACCAACACCGGCTGCCACGCGGAGGCCGCCGCCACCGAGGCGCTGTTCGTCAAGAATTTCTCGGGCTTCGACTACGTGGTGGCGCCCTCTGGCTCCTGCGTGCACCAGGTGCGCGAGCACCTCACGGCGATCCCGCAGACCGAGGCGGTGAAGGCCGTGCGGGCCAAGACCTTCGAACTCGTCGAATTCCTGCACGACATCCTCAAGGTCGAGGCATTCCCCTGGGCGGAATTCCCGCACCGGGTCGGCTACCACGGCAATTGCAACGCCCTGCGGGGCATCCACCATGCCCGCCCGTCCGAGCTGAACGCGCCGTTCTTCTCCAAGCCCCTCGACCTCCTGAAGAAGGTCAAGGGCATCGAGATCGTGGCCCCGGCCCGGCCCGACGAGTGCTGCGGCTTCGGCGGCACCTTCTCGGTGTTCGAGCCCGCCGTCTCGGCCAAGATGGGCTACGACAAGGTCTCGGACCACGCCCAGGCGGGGGCCGACTACGTCGTCTCGGCCGATTCCTCCTGCATGATGCACCAGAAGGGCTGCGCCGAGCGGATCGGCGTGCCCCTCAAGTTCATCCACATCGCCCGCATCCTCAATGGAGCGACCGCATGAGCGCGTCCGACGAAGTCCGGCCCCGCGACGACGCGCGGCGCGACGGCGTGATCCATCCGGAGGTGATGGCCGCGACCGACGAGAGCGAGCGCGGACAGGACGGCCGGCGCCTGCAGCACGCCGAGGGCGCCTCGCGGCCGATCTCGGCCGGAGCCGCCTCCCCGAAGGCGCCCCGGGAGCCGCAGCCGCGCGGCGCCAAGATCCGCGGCGACCGGCCCATCGACCAGGCCGAGGCCGCCGAGCGCTTCCTCGCGGCACCCATGCACCAGAAGGCGCACGACGCGAGGCTCTGGGACCTGCGCACCAAGCGCGACACCGCCGCCTTCGGCATCCCCGAATGGGAAGAGCTGCGCGAGCTCGCCTCGCAGATCAAGGCGCACACCCTCAGCCATCTCGACCGCTACCTCGAGGAGTTCGAGGCCCAGGCCAAGGCCAACGGCGTCCAGGTGCACTGGGCCGCCGACGGGGCCGAGCACAACCGCATCGTCCACGGCCTCCTCAAGGATCACGGCGCCAAGTCGCTGATCAAGTCGAAGTCGATGCTCACCGAGGAATGCGGCTTCCGGCACTACATGGCCGGCACCGGCATCGCGGTGATCGAGACCGATCTCGGCGAGCGCATCCAGCAGCTCGACAACGAGGAGCCGAGCCACGTGGTGGTGCCGGCCGTGCACAAGACCCGCTTCGACGTGGCCGAGGTCTTCTCCCGCACCATGGGGACCGACCCGGAGAACGACGACGCCCATTATCTGGCCGAGAGCCAGCGCATGCACACGCGCCCGCTCATCCTGGAGGCGGATGCGGGGCTGACCGGCTGCAACTTCGCCATCGCGGAGACCGGCACGGTGGTGACCTGCACCAACGAGGGCAATGCCGACCTCTCGGGCAACGTGCCCAAGCTCCAGATCCACTCCATCGGCATCGAGAAGCTGATCCCGCGCATCGAGCATCTCGGCGTGTTCCTGCGCCTGCTCTCGCGCTCGGCGCTGGGCTCGCCGATCACCCAGTACACCTCGCATTTCCGGGCGCCGCGGAAGGGCACCGAGATGCACTACGTGCTGGTGGACAACGGCCGCTCCGAGCGCCTCGGCATGGAGGAGTTCTGGACCTCGCTGAAATGCATCCGCTGCGGCGCCTGCATGAACACCTGCCCGGTCTACCGGCGCTCGGGGGGCCTCTCCTACGGGGCCACCTATTCGGGGCCGATCGGGCTGATCATCGACCCGACCTTCAACAAGCGGAAATACTCGACCCTGCCGTTCTCCTCCACGATGAACGGCTCCTGCACCAACGTCTGCCCGGTCAAGATCAACATCCACGAGCAGATCTTCGCCTGGCGCAAGGTCCTGGCCGAGGAGCACCAGATCCCGCTTCTCAAGCAGGGCATGATGAAGGCCGCCGGCCAGGTGCTGAGCCGCCCGGCCACCTACCGCGCCGCCATCGGGGCCGCCGATTCCGCCCTCAAGGTGCTGCCGCGCTTCGCCGTCTACAACCCGCTCAACACCTGGGGGAAGGGCCGCGAGATGCCGGAAGCCCCGCGCCAGACCTTCCACGCCTGGTACAAGCAGAACCGCATGACGAAGGCGGGCGGCAAGAAGAGCGGCGATACGACGAAGGGCGGGAAATGAGCGTCCGCGAAGACACCCTGGCGCGCATCCGGCGGAACCGCCCGGCCGGCGCGCATCCGCTGCCGGAGGTGCCGCTCTTCCAGCCGCTGGTCGGCGACGACCACGTCGCGGAGTTTGGCGAACGCCTGAAGCGTATGGGCGGCAAGCTCGCCGAGGCGAACCCCGGCGGGGACCTTTTCGCCAGCGTGCGCGAGCGCCTGGACGGCGCGGCGGTCATCGCCTCCGCCGTGCCCGAGATCGCGGGCAACCGCGATCTCTCCGCCGTCGCCCGGCCGCAGGACCTCGCCGCCGTCGACGTCGCCATCGTGCGGGCGGTGTTCGGGGTGGCCGAGACCGGCTCGGTGCTGTTCACCCAGGCCGAATTGCAGGTGAACGCCGTCGCCTACCTCGCCCAGCACCTCGTGGTGCTGCTCGACCCGGCCGACATCCTGGTGAACATCCAGGCGGCCTACCGCCGCCCGGACTTCGCCCGCGCCGCCTACGCGGTGCTCCACACCGGCCCCTCGGCCACCGCCGACATCGAGGGCGTGCTGATCCACGGCGCGCAGGGGGTGCGCTCGCTCACCGTGATCCTGGCGCCGCGGGGCTGACGCGGACCCGCGGCGCGGGGGCCGCAAGGCCGAAGGGAACCCGGGGTGCGGGGCTCGCGGATCGGCGGCGCGGGGCCGCCCCCGGAGGCGCGATCCTTGCTATGCTGGGGGGCCGTGACCCGTCAGCAAGGAGTGGGTGGTGCGCTATCAACTGGGCTGCAATCTATCCTACAACATCCTCTCGGACACGACCTTCATCTTCAACCTCGAGGTCGCGCGCCTGCGCAGCGTCGAGATCCTCAGCGAGAGCCTGGTCCTCTCGCCCAACCTCAAGCGCGACATCTACGTCACGCCCGACCTGCAGAACCGCTATCTCGGCGTGAACGTGCCGGTGGGGCAGTTCTCGCTGGACTACACCGCCGAGGTCGAGCTGACCGTGCACCGGGCCGACCCGGCGACGATCAACGAGACGCCGATCGCGCAGCTGCCCCTCGACATCCTGCCCTTCCTGCTGCCGAGCCGGTTCGTCTCCTCCGACCGGCTGACGCCCTTCGCGCTGGCCGAGTTCGGGGCGCTGCCCAAGGGCCACCAGCGCGTCAACGCGATCTGCAACTGGATCCACGACCACCTGACCTACCAGCCCGGCACCAGCGACGGCGAGACCACCGCCGACGAGAGTCTCCTGAAGCGGGCCGGCGTCTGCCGCGACTTCGCGCATATCGGCACCGCCTTCTGCCGGGCGCTCGGCATCCCGGCCCGCTTCGTCAGCTGCTACGCCCACGGCCTCGTGCCGAGCGACTTCCACGCCGTGTTCGAGGCCTATCTCGACGGGCGCTGGTGGCTGTTCGACGCCACGCGCCAGGCCGATCTCGACGGACTCGTGCGCATCGGCGTCGGCCGCGACGCCGCCGAGATCGCCTTCTCGACGCCCTGGGGCAACATGCAGCCGGTCAACCAGCAGATCCGCATCGTGCGCGCGGACGGGCAGGGCAGCCCGCCCCAGCGCACCGTCGACGCGATCTCCACCGAGGAGCCGGCCCCGCACGCGGGCGCGGCCTGAGAGTCCGTCAGGTCCCTCCCGAACCTGACGGACTCCCGATTCCCTTCCTGTCGTTCGTCTCTTCGGAACAACCGGTTTCCACCGATCCCCGACAGAGGCGAAAGGGGTCTCGGGCGATGCGTCGCGCTGGGCCGAACGTCCGGCAGCGTCCCGCGGCACGGATGCTCTCTCTGCTTCGGCAGCGACCGTATGCACGTCTGTCCGAACGACGCGGCCCTCCTACCGACCGGGGGAGGGGAACGCGCCTTCTCCGGACGGCGCCAGAGGTGTGAATCCCAGGGCATCGGGAAGGGGAGTCCGGCTGAGGTCACGACGACCGTGGTGATGCGACTGAGCCCCAACAGCCGGCGCGTCGGCCCACCCTACTACAATTCTAGGATGAATAACGTTACAAATTCAGTTAATATGTGTATTTTCCGTCGGCCCGGACGATCATAGCCTATAGACGGCGTTTCCTCATTCAGACCGGGACGATGGAACGACACACGATGGCGGACCCTGATTGGCCACGAGGGACGACATCGGCGGCTTACCGGATGGCCTTTCGGGCGGTCCGCGCCCTCTGGCCCGAAACCGGACTCGTCGCAGTCCTTCTCGAAGCCCAGACGCTGATCACGACGGAGTTGGGAAAACCGGGAAACCCGACAGCGGGTCTGCCCGGTATCCTGGCCAATCTGGCCGCAACGGTCTTGGTGCTGCCCTACACGATCGCGGTCTATCGCTATGCCATGGGCCTGCCAGTAGGCAGCCTTCGAGACCGGGTCAGGCACGTAGTCCGGCGGAAGGATTTTCTGGCGTACAACCTTGGAATCTTCCTCCTCGGCATCCTCCTGGCCGAGGCTTGGAACGTCTCTTTCCCGTACCACTCCCTGGTCTTCGTCGTCCTGTGCGGGCTGTCCTTCTGGCTGACGACGCGCCTCTTCGTCATGGGACCGACCCTCGCCCTGGACGGCTTCGATGTCACGGTCCGTGAGGCCTTTCGGGCAACGGCCGGCCAAATCTGGACCCTCTTCCGGCTCGGATTCTACGTGGCCCTTCCCCTCCTGGGCGCCAGCCTCATCGTTGGGCTGGCCGCCAGTGTCGTGAACTTCGGGCTGAATCTGAAGCCCGCCCCGGCCTCGTTTGGCGCCCTCTCCCTGCCCTTCATTGTCTTCGGACATGTTCTGAAGGCCGTGTTGGAGACGAAAATCTTCCAGAGACTCCTGCTCCCCATGCCGCCCCAAGATGTGAGATAATCGATCCGCCGCGGTGGCTCGATTTTCGCGACGGGGCCGCAGGAGCATTGCCCATGGCCTATCGTCATACCGTCGGTCCGCGGACCCACGTCTTCGCCGATCTCGCCACCCTGATGGCGAAGGCGACGCCGGTGCGCTCCGGCGACCGGCTCGCCGGCATCGCGGCGGAATCCGCCGAGGAGGCGGTGGCGGCGCGCTGGTGCCTCGCCGAGGTGCCCCTGAGCGAGATCCTGGCCCGGCCCCTGATCCCCTACGAGGCCGACGACGTCACCCGCCTCATCCTCGACGGCCACGACGCGGCGGCCTTCGCCGAGATCGCCCACCTCACCGTGGGCGATTTTCGCGAGTTCCTGCTCACCGCCTCCTCCGAGACCCTGGCGCGGATCGCCCCCGGGGTGACGCCCGAGATCGCGGCGGCGGTCTGCAAGATCATGCGCAACCAGGACCTGATCCTGGTGGCCCGCAAGTGCCGGGTGGTCACGCGCTTCCGCAACACCATCGGGTTGCCGGGGCGTCTCGCCGTGCGGCTGCAGCCCAACCATCCCACCGACGACGCCGCCGGCATCACCGCCTCGATCCTCGACGGGCTGTCCTACGGCTGCGGCGACGCCGTGATCGGCCTCAACCCGGCCTCCGATTCCGTCGCGACCCTGAGCGGCCTGCTCCACCTCTTCGACGACCTGATCCGGCGCCTGGAGATCCCGACGCAGGGGTGCATCCTCACCCACGTCACCACGACGATCGAGGCGATGAACCGGGGCCTGCCGGTCGACCTGGTGTTCCAGTCGATCGCCGGCACGCAAGGGGCCAATGCCGGCTTCGGCGTCACCCTGGCGATCCTCAAGGAGGCGCACGAGGCGGCGCTGGCCCTCAAGCGCGGCACGGTGGGCGACAACTGCATGTACTTCGAGACCGGGCAGGGCTCGGCCCTCTCGGCCGGCCAGCACCACGGCATCGACCAGCAGACCCTGGAGGCCCGGGCCTACGCGGTGGCGCGGCCGTTCCGGCCGCTGCTCGTCAACACCGTGGTGGGCTTCATCGGGCCGGAATACCTCTACGACGGCAAGGAGATCATCCGGGCCGGGCTCGAGGACCACTTCTGCGGCAAGCTCATGGGCGTGCCGCTGGGGGTGGACGTCTGCTACACCAACCACGCCGAGGCCGACCAGAACGACATGGACACCCTGCTGACCCTGCTGGGCGCGGCCGGCTGCACCTTCGTCATGGGCATTCCCGGCGCCGACGACGTGATGCTGAACTACCAGTCCACCTCGTTCCACGATTCGCTCTACCTGCGCGAGGTGCTCGGCCTGAAGCGCGCCCCGGAATTCGAGGCTTGGCTGGAGCGGATCGGCCTGACCGACGCGGACGGCGCCCTGCTGCCGGAGGGGCCGAGCGCCCGCCTGATCGCGGCGACGCCGGGCCTGTCCGATCGCGGTCTCGCCGCATGAGCGCCGACCGCACCGCCGACGAGACCCGACCGGACTCCGATCCCTGGGCCCGGCTCGCCCAACTCACCCCCGCCCGCATCGGCCTCGGCCGGGCCGGCTCCGGCCTGCCGACCCGGGAGGTCCTGCGCTTCGGCCTCGCCCATGCCCAGGCCCGGGACGCGGTGCACACGCCCCTCGACGCCGGGGCGGTGACCGCCGGCATCGAGGCCCTCGGGTTCGAGACGATTCCCGTGGCCTCCGCCGCGCCGGACCGGGCGACCTACCTGCGCCGGCCGGACCTCGGCCGCGCCCTGACGGGGGCGGGCGCCGCGGCGCTCTCCGGACGCGGCGACGGCCCGATCGACCTCGCCCTCGTGGTCGCCGACGGGCTCTCGGCCCGGGCCGTGCACGAGGGGGCGGCGGGCTTCCTGGCCGCCTTCAAGCCGCATGTCGACCGGGCCGGCTGGCGCCTCGCCCCGGTGGTGGTGGCGACGCAGGCGCGGGTGGCGCTGGGCGACGGCATCGGCGCCGCGCTCCAGGCCCGCGCCGTGGTGGTGATCATCGGCGAGCGGCCCGGCCTGTCCTCGCCGGACAGCCTCGGGCTCTACCTCACCTTCGGCCCGCGGGTGGGGCGCTCGGATGCCGAGCGCAACTGCATCTCGAACGTGCGCCCGGCCGGGCTCTCGCACGAACTGGCCGCCTTCAAGCTCGACTGGCTCCTGACCCAGGCCTTCGCCCTCGGCCTGTCCGGCGTGACCCTCAAGGACGGCAGCGGCCCCGCCCTCGGCGCCGCCCCGGGCCCGACCCTGCTGGGCGACGGATCGCCGGTGCAGGAATCCGAGGCCGCGGATTCGACGGCGTCGACGTCCGCCCGGTCGCGATCCGCCGAGGGGGAGAGGGCGGGACCGGACCCGGCCTGAGGCGCCCGCGGCCGGTCCGCCGCCGCATCGGGAAAAACCGTCGCGGCCCCGGCTTGTTCGGACGATCCCGGGCCCGAAAGCGTGGCTGTGGCGGGGTCGCAACACCCCGAAAGCATCCCGACTTTGCCTTGGGAGACCCCTCTCGCCGCCGCGATCCCGCCATAAACCGGGACCACCTCAGCAAGCGCGGTAAACGATAGCTCCCCCAACGCTTTACCGCGGAGTTCAGACGCTTTCCGAGAAACGGTCCGATGGGCCGCGCGCCGTGGGTTTCCCCGGAACGCGCCCATCTGTTCGCGGTCGCTCCGAACCCACACATGCGTATCAGGCCGGGGTGGTGAGACACACGATGGACGCGCCGAAAACCGACAAGTCGAAGCTTCCGAGCCGCCATGTCACGGAAGGGCCCGAGCGCGCTCCCCACCGCTCGTACCTCTATGCCATGGGCCTGACCCGCGAGCAGATCCACCAGCCCCTGGTGGGGGTCGCCTCCTGCTGGAACGAGGCCGCGCCCTGCAACATCTCGCTGATGCGCCAGGCGCAGGCGGTGAAGAAGGGCGTGTCGGCCGCCAACGGCACCCCGCGCGAGTTCTGCACCATCACGGTGACGGACGGCATCGCCATGGGCCATGCCGGCATGCGCGCCTCGCTGCCCTCCCGCGAGGTCATCGCCGATTCGGTCGAGCTGACCATGCGCGGCCACGCCTACGACGCCCTCGTGGGCCTGGCCGGCTGCGACAAGTCCCTGCCCGGCATGATGATGTCGATGGTGCGCCTCAACGTGCCGTCGATCTTCATCTACGGCGGCTCGATCCTGCCCGGCTCGTTCCGCGGCCGGCCGGTGACGGTGCAGGACCTGTTCGAGGCGGTGGGCAAGGTCGCGGTCGGCGACATGTCCCTCGAGGATCTCGACGAGCTGGAGCAGGTCGCCTGCCCGTCGGCCGGCGCCTGCGGCGCGCAGTTCACCGCCAACACCATGGCCACCGTCTCCGAGGCCATCGGCCTGGCGCTGCCCTACTCGGCCGGCGCCCCGGCGCCCTACGAGATCCGCGACAGATTCTGCATGACCGCGGGCGAGAAGGTGATGGAGCTCATCGCCAAGAACATCCGCCCGCGCGACATCGTCACCCGCAAGAGCCTCGAGAACGCGGCGGCCGCCGTCGCGGCCTCGGGCGGCTCCACCAACGCGGCCCTGCACCTGCCGGCGATCGCCCACGAGTGCGGCATCAAGTTCGACCTGTTCGACGTCGCCGAGGTCTTCAAGCGCACCCCCTACATCGCCGACCTGAAGCCGGGCGGGCGCTACGTCGCCAAGGACATGTTCGAGGTCGGCGGCATCCCGCTCCTGCTGAAGACGCTCCTCGACCACGGCTTCCTGCACGGCGACTGCATGACGGTCACCGGCCGCACCATGGCGGAGAACATGGAGAAGGTGCACTGGAACCCGGACCAGGACGTGGTCCGCTCCGCCGGCACGCCCCTGACCCCCACCGGCGGCGTCGTCGGCCTGCGCGGCAACCTCGCTCCCGAGGGCGCCATCGTGAAGGTCGCCGGCATGTCGGAGGAGAAGCAGGTCTTCACCGGCCCGGCCCGCGTCTTCGACGGCGAGGAGGCCTGCTTCGAGGCCGTCCAGACGCGCACCTACAAGGAGGGCGAGGTCCTCGTCATCCGCTACGAGGGCCCGAAGGGCGGCCCCGGCATGCGCGAGATGCTCTCCACCACCGCGGCCCTCTACGGCCAGGGCATGGGCGACAAGGTCGCGCTCATCACCGACGGGCGCTTCTCGGGGGCCACCCGCGGCTTCTGCGTCGGCCATGTCGGGCCCGAGGCCGCCGTCGGCGGTCCGATCGGCCTGATCCGGGACGGCGACGTCATCACCCTCGACGCGATCCGGGGCACCCTCGACGTGGCGGTCTCCGACGAGGAGTTCGCCCAGCGCCGGGCCGCCTGGAGCCCGCGCACCAACTCGGCCACCTCCGGCTACCTGTGGAAGTACCAGCAGACCGTCGGTCCGGCGGTGAACGGCGCGGTGACCCATCCGGGCGGCGCCGAGGAGACGCACACCTATGCGGATGTCTAGGACAGCCCACGGCCGCGCCATGCGGCCGGTGCGGGCCGCCCGGGATTGGCCGCTGGCCCGGATGGGCCGGCGGTTCGCCGCGGCGGCCGGGCTCGTGCTCCTCGGCCTGACTCCGGCGGCGGCGCTGGACGCCACCGCCCGGACGCCGGTGCCCGGCGGCAATTACCGCAGTGCCCGCGAGGCCCTGCGCATGGGCGTGCGCGACTACAATGCCGGGGACAAGGAGGGGGCCGCCCGCGCCCTCGAATACGCCGCCGACCAGGGCCACGCCCTGGCGCTGTGGAAGCTCGGCCGCATGTATGCTGAGGGCGACGGCGTCCCCCACGACGACCTCAAGGCCTTCGAGTTCTTCTCGCGCATCGCCGACGACACCACCGACGAGGGACCGGACGCCCAGAACTCGGGCGTGGTCGCCAGCGCCTTCACGGCGCTCGGCACCTATTTCCTCGAGGGGATCAAGGGCACCTACGTGCGTCCGAACCCCGAGCGCGCCTACGACATGTTCAACTACGCGGCCTCGTATTTCGGCGACCCGAACGCGCAGTACAATCTCGGCCGGCTCTACCTCGACGGCACCGGCGTGGACACCGACGCGCGCCAGGCCGCGCGCTGGTTCAACCTCGCCGCGGAGAAGGGCCACGCCCCGGCGCAGGCCCTCCTCGGCCAGCTCCTCGTCAACGGCCAGGGCGTGCCGGCCCAGCGCGCCCGCGGGCTGATGTGGCTCTCCATGGCCCGGGACGCCGCCCAGGGCCGCAAGGACGACTGGATCGTCGCCCTCTACGAGAAGGCCTGGGCCTCGGCCAGCGAGGAGGACCGCGCCACCGCGATGGCGCAGGCCTCGCAGGCCAGCGCGCAGGTGACGGGATCGGCGCGCCGCCGGCGCTGAGGACCGGACCGGCGCACCCCCGCGCGATCAGTTCGGCGAGGTCCGGGCCGCCAGCGCCGTCACGAAGGACGGCCGCGCCAGGGTCGCGGTGACGTAGCCGGCGAGCTTCGGCCAGCGCGCGGCATCGACGGATTCGCCGGCCAGGTGCAGGTTGTGGAAGCCCGTGGCGACCGAGATGTCCGCGATGCTGAAGGCGTCGCCCACGAGGTAGGGCCCGTCGATCTGCCCCTCGAGGTAATCATAGATCTTCGGCAATTCCTCGGTGAGGGCCTTGGCGACCGCGTCCTCGTCCCCGGGCTGCCCGAGCAGCTTGGGCTTCACCACCCGGTTGGCGAAGGGCTTGATGATGACGTCGAACATCTCGGTGTCGCCGTACTTGTCGAACCAGATCGCGCGGCCGCGCGCCTTGGCCTCGGACGGGAACAGCGCCGGGGTCGGAAACTTCGCCTCCAGATAGGTCAGGATCGCCGAGGAATCGGGGAGCAGGAAGCCGTCGTCGTCGAAGGCGGGGATCTTGCCCAGCGGACTCGCCGCCTGGAAGGCCGGGTCCTTGGCGTGGAAAAACAGCGGAATGTGTTCCGCCTCCCGGCCCTTCTCGGCCAGGGCGACGAGGACCTTGCGGACGTAGGGCGAATAGCCGGTGCCGTAGAGTTTCACGCGGGACAGCTTCCATGTGGGGGATCGGTGCTGGCCCAACCCGCGGGAGACCGGATCGTTCGCTCACGCGTCCGTGAGTTCGGCCGTGACCGGCACGTGGTCGGAGGGCTTCTCCAGGCCGCGCAGGTGCTTCTGCACCGAGGCCGAGACCAGCCGGTCGGCGGCCTGGGGCGAGAGCAGGAGGTGGTCGATCCGGATGCCGGCGTTCCGGTTCCAGGCCCCCGCCTGGTAGTCCCAGAAGGTGTAGAGCCCGGGCCGCGGGTCGCAGGCGCGCAGGGCGTCGGTGTAGCCCTCGGCGAGCAGCGCCCGGAACGCCGCCCGGCTCCGGGGCAGGAACAGCGCGTCCGCGCGCCAGGACTCCGGGTCCGCGGCATCCTCGGGCTCCGGGATGACGTTGTAGTCGCCGGCCAGCACCACCGCCTCCTCGGCCTCGCGCAAGGCCCGGGCGTGGACGCGCAGCCGTTCCAGGAAGCCGAGCTTGTAGGGGTATTTCGGGCTGTCGACCGGGTTGCCGTTGGGCAGGTAGATCGAGGCGACCCGCACGGGGCGCACCCCGTCGCCGGAGACCAGCGCCTCGATGTAGCGGGCCTGCTCGTCGGTGTCGTCGCCCGGCAGGCCGCGGCGGATCTCGGCCATCGCCAGGGGCGCGCGCACCAGCAGGGCGACGCCGTTATAGGCCTTCTGGCCGAGGGTCTCGACGGCGTAGCCCGCCGCCTCGATCTCCGCCCGGGGGAAGCCTTCGTCCTGGCATTTCAGCTCCTGCAGGCAGACCACGTCGGGCTTGGCCTCGTCGAGGAAGCCGACGAGGTGTCCGACCCGCTGCTTGATCGAATTGACGTTCCAGGTGGCGATCCGCATGGGCTGGGAGTCTCTGAGGGTCTTGGCGCGAGGGTGTCCGTCATCGGGCCTTCGTCGCGGGCTGGCAAGGCGTGACGCGCGACAACGGAGAGGGCCGGATGGACGGGGACTGGCTGACGCCGATCAGCGCCTATTGCGAGCGGGGCGATGCCGGCTTCTGGGCGGAGCCGGTCAACGCGCTCTCGAACGGCGCCTTCCTGGTCGCCGCCGGCCTGGCGGCGTGGCGGGTGCGCCGGGCCGGGACGGCGGATGCCCCGGCCCTCCTGCTCAGCGCCCTGGTGGCGGTGGTGGGCGTCGGCTCGTTCCTGTTCCACACCCTGGCGGTGCGCTGGTCGCTGCTGGCCGACGTCATCCCGATCGCGCTGTTCATCTACGCCTACTTCCTCCTGGCGATGCGGCGCTACTTCGACCTCGGGATCGGGGCGGCCCTGGTTGCCACCCTGGCCTTCGCGGCCGTCAACATCGGCCTGGAGCCGGCCCTCGACGGGCTGACCGGCCGGTCGATGGACGCGCTCACCAACGGCTCGATCGGCTACGCCCCCGCGATCCTGGCGCTGGCGGGCGTGGCCTCGGGCCTGCTGGCGCCGCAGGGCCGCCCCCTCGGCCCCGCCCGGCGCGAGGCCGGCCTCGCCCTCCTCGGCATCGCCGCGCTGTTCTCCATCTCGCTCGCCTTCCGGACCCTCGACCGGGCAATCTGCCCGGTCTGGCCGCTGGGCACCCACGCCCTCTGGCACCTCCTCAACGCTGGCGTGCTCTACGGGCTGATCGCCGTCGCGGCCCGCTACCGTCGGCGCCGATCGTAACGCCGGAACCCCGCCCGGGCCGGCCGTTTTGTTGCGCCCCCCGGCAAATCGTTGCAGAAGATCGGGCCGCGTCGAGCGCGGCATTCGCCTTCGCCGATCGACGCCGGTCCCGCACCGCCGCCGGACGCGGCAGGTCTTCGGATGCGGCAGGTCTTCGGAGGCGGCAGCTCTCCTGCGCGACAGAGTGACGGAACACACCATGACACAGAGCCTTCGCCTCGGCGTTGCCGGCCTCGGCACCGTCGGCGCCGCCGTCGTCCGGATGGTCGCCCGCCGGGCCGAGGCCCTCGGCCAGACCAGCGGCCGGGCGATTCGCGTCACCGCCGTCTCGTCCCGCGACCGGACCCGCGACCGCGGCCTCGACCTGTCCGGCGTGGCCTGGTTCGACGATCCCGTCGCCCTGGCGACCTCCGGCGAGGTCGATTGCGTGGTCGAGCTCATCGGCGGCGCCGAGGGCCCGGCCCGGGCGACGGTGGAGGCGGCCCTGGCTGCCGGCAAGCACGTGGTCACCGCCAACAAGGCGCTGCTCGCCAGGCACGGCGCGGCCCTCGCCCGGCAGGCCGAGGCGGCGGGCGTGGCGCTGGCCTACGAGGCCTCCGTGGCCGGCGGCATCCCGGTGATCAAGGCCCTGCGCGAGGGCCTGACCGGCAACGCCGTGTCGCGCGTCTACGGAATCATGAACGGCACCTGCAACTACATCCTCACCCGGATGGAGCGCGAGGGCCTGACCTTCGAGGCCTGCCTCAAGGACGCCCAGGCGCTCGGCTATGCCGAGGCCGACCCCACCTTCGACGTCGAGGGCTTCGACACCGCCCACAAGCTCGCGATCCTGACGAGCCTCGCCTTCGGCACCGAGGTCGACGCCGAGGGCGTCTCCGTCGAGGGCATCTCGGCGATCCAGCCCCTCGACCTGACCATGGCCGAGGAACTCGGCTACCGGATCAAGCTCCTGGGCGTCGCCCAGGCCGCGGCCGGCGGCATCGAACAGCGGGTGCACCCGACCATGGTGCCGAAATCCTCGGCCATCGCCCAGGTGATGGGCGTGACCAACGCGGTCACCATCGACGCGGACGCGGTGGGCGAACTCACCCTGATCGGCCCCGGGGCCGGCGGCGAGGCCACCGCCTCGGCCGTGGTCTCCGACATCACCGACATCGCCGCCGGCACCCGCCGCCCGACCTTCGGACGGCCCTCGGCCTCCCTGAGCCCCTCCCAGCGCGTCGCCATGCAGCGGCACGAGGGCGGCTACTACATCCGCCTCACCGTGCACGACCGCCCCGGCGTCGCCGCGGGCGTGGCCACCCGCATGGCCGAGCGCGACATCTCCATCGAGAGCATCCTCCAGCGCCGCTCCGAGAGCGCCGCCTCGAAGGACCCGCACGGCCGCTCGGGCCAGCCGGTTCCCCTGGTGCTGATCACCTACGCCGCCACCGAGGGCACGATCCGGGCCGCCCTCGACGCCATCGCGGCCGACGGCCTGCTCGCGGAGGCGCCCCAGCTGATCCGGATCGAGCGCGAGTAGCGCCTGCTCCGTATGCGAACGAACAAACGGTGGAAGAGCGAAGAAAAGTGCGCGCAACTGGCGAAACTTAATGTCATACGCGCATTTTAGTTCATAAGGAGCGCCCGAGAGAGGCGCGGGGGCGCGAGGCTCACATGTCCGGTGGCAACTTGGAATCACGCGCGCCGGTCGCCCGGTCGCTGACGCTGGAGCTGGCGCGCGTCACCGAGCGCGCGGCCATCGCGGCCGCGCGCCTGCGCGGGCAGGGCCGCGAGAAGGAGGCCGACCAGGCCGCCGTCGACGCGATGCGCCTCGAGCTCAACCTCCTGCCCATCGACGGCACCGTGGTGATCGGGGAGGGCGAGCGCGACAACGCGCCGATGCTCTATATCGGCGAGCGCCTGGGCACCGGCGACGGCCCGAAGGTCGACATCGCCGTCGACCCCCTGGAGGGCACCACCCTCTGCGCCAAGGACATGCCCGGCGCCATCGCGGTGACGGCCCTGGCGGAAGCGGGCTCCCTGCTCGCCGCCCCCGACGTCTACATGCAGAAGATCGCCATCGGCCCGGGCTATCCGGCCGGCCTCGTCGACCTCGACGCCAGCCCGGCCGACAACATCGGCGCGCTCGCCCGGCACAAGGGCGTCGACCCCGCCCAGATCACCGCCATCATCCTCGACCGGCCGCGCCATATGCAACTCGTGGCCGCCGTGCGGGAGACCGGAGCCGGCATCCGCCTGATCTCGGACGGCGACATCGCGGGCATCATCCACACGGCGAACGCCGACGCCACGGGGGCCGACATCTATCTCGGCATCGGCGCGGCCCCCGAGGGCGTCATCGCCGCCGGCGTGCTCCGCTGCATCGGCGGCCACATGCAGGGCCGCCTGATCCTCGACAGCCACGACAAGCGCGAGCGCGCCGCCCGGATGGGCATCCGCGATCCCAACCGGAAATACGAGCTGCACGACATGGCCCGCGGCGACGTCATCGTCCCCGCCACCGGCGTCACCGACGGCGCCCTCCTCAGGGGCGTCCGCTTCCGGCCCGGCCTGATCGAGACCGAGACCGTGGTCTACCGCTCGGCTAGCGGCACGGTCCGGCGCATGCTCTGCGAGCACCGGCTTCTCGGCGACGCCTGAACCCGGGCGGGGCCGGCCCGGAAGACCGGCCGGTCGATCGTAGGCCCATGATCCTCGATTGGGACCCGCCCCGGGGTGGTGCGGCCGCGGCCGCGGCTGGAGAAGGTCCGGGCAACCCTGGTCCGGCATTCGTGATTCCGCTTAACGGTCACCCTGCGTGACGGATCGCAGGACG
Source organism: Methylobacterium sp. FW306-05-D (assembly GCF_058782155.1). NCBI lineage: Bacteria > Pseudomonadati > Pseudomonadota > Alphaproteobacteria > Hyphomicrobiales > Methylobacteriaceae > Methylobacterium > Methylobacterium sp. FW306-05-D. The sequence continues at coordinate 16,906 of NZ_JBYSXL010000051.1, read as the reverse complement.
CGATCAGGTCGGCGGGATGAGCAGTCACGGGAATTCTATCGTCTCCCGACCCCCTTAGCCGGTCAGGAAGAGAAGCAAATTTTCACGTCTGTGGCGGAGTGTTTCCGACGTCGAACAGCGTGTTCACCCCTCGCCCCGAGGGGGATCGGACGGCCCCGACGTTCCCTCCGGCAGGTCACCCCATGCTCACCACGATCAAAGGCCGCCTGTTCACGCTCCTGGGCGTGATGGGCGTTCTCCTCCTTGCCGCTTCGGGCGTCGGCACGCTCGCCCTGTCGGAGAGCCACCGCAGCTTCAGCACGGTGTTCGCGGACCGCATCGTCCCCCTGCGGCAGTTCAGCCTGATCCGCGACGGCTATGACGATCTGCTGGCGACGGCGCGCGACCTGCGCGGCCGCCAGATCGAGTCCGGTCCGGTCCGAACGAAGATCGAGGCGGATCTCGGCAGCGTCCGGACCCAGTGGGCGGCCTACCTGGCGACGTACCTGACCCCGGAGGAGAAGGATCTGGCGGCGGAGATGCAGCGGCGGATCGACCGGAACGATGCGATCGCCGCCGAGATCCTGAGCCGCCTTTCGGCCGGCGGCACGCAGGACTTCGCCCAGACCCACGCGGCGCTGGTCAAGAGCCTGGAGGAGGCCAACGCCGTCCTCGGCAAGCTCACCGCCCTGCAGGTGCGCGAGGCCCAGGCCGAGTTCGAGCGGGCCGAGGCCTCCTCCGGCCGCTCGCGCCTGGCGCTCCTGACCCTGCTCGTCCTGGCCACCGCCGCCATCGGCTTCGGCCTCTACACCGTGCTCGTCCTGATCGTGCGCCCGCTTGCCACCATGACCGGCACCATGGCCCGGCTGGCCGGCGGCGACGTCGCCGCCCGCGTGGACGGCGCGCAGCGCCGCGACGAGGTCGGCGCGATGGCGCGGGCCGTCCAGGTCTTCAAGGACGCGATGATCGCCCGGCGCGAGGCCGAGGCCGCCGCCGCGACCGAGAGCGCCGCGAAGATGCGCCGGGCCGAGATCCTGGATGCCGCGACGCGCGGCTTCCAGGCCCAGGTCTCCCACCTGATTCACGGCCTGTCCTCCGCCGCCACCGAGATGGAGGCCACGGCGCAGGCGATGAGCCGCACCGCCGATCAGACGGCGGGGCAATCCCGGGGCGTCGCCTCGGCCGCCGAGCAGACCTCCGCCAACGTCCAGACCGTGGCGGCCGCGAGCGAGGAGATGGCCGCCTCCATCGGCGAGATCGCCGCCCAGGTCGTGCGCTCGGCGGCGATGGCCGAGCGGGCCTCGGAGAACGCGGCGGCCACGGACGCGATCATCCTCGGCCTCGCCGAGGGCGCCGAGCGGATCGGCACCGTGGTGGGCCTCATCTCAGGGATCGCCGCCCAGACCAACCTGCTGGCGCTCAACGCCACCATCGAGGCGGCCCGAGCCGGCGAGGCGGGACGCGGCTTCGCCGTGGTGGCGGGGGAGGTCAAGGAACTCGCCTCCCAGACCGCCCGGGCCACCGAGGAGATCACGCAGCAGATCCACGCGATCCAGGGCGAGACCCGCCAGGCGGTCGTCTCGATCCGGACCATCGGCTCGACGATCGCGGAGCTGCGCAGCATCGCGGTCGGCGTCGCGGCGGCGATGGAGGAGCAGGGAGCGGCCACCCAGGAGATCGTCCGCAACGTGACCCAGGCGGCCCAGGGCACGCAGTCGGTGACCGTCAGCATCGGCAGCGTCACCCAGGCCGCGGGCGAGACCGGGGCGGCCTCGTCCCAGGTCCTGGCCGCCGCCTCCGAGCTCTCGCGCCAGTCCGAGCAGTTGGGCGCCGAGGTCTCGAACTTCCTCGCCACCGTCCAGGCCGCCTGACCGGGCTTGCCCGCGCCCCGGCTTTCGGGGCTGATGCGGGAGACCGGCACCGGCATCGGGGAGGCGGATGAGCGGCGTGTGGATCAGCGTCGAAGGATGACCCCTCGCACAATTCTGCTTAGGCCATTGCCAAATCGACCGAATTTGCCTGCGAGGTGGGGTCAAGATAGGCGCCGATCCTGACCCCACCCATATCTCGGATCTTGTTGATTTATCGGAGACTTGGCGGGGCTTCGCATAGGGTCATGCTTCCACGCCGATCCACAAGAAATGATGCTCGAAAGGCAGCGCGAGGGCATCGCCAAAGCCAAGGGCGAGGGCCGATACAAGGGTCGGAAGCCAACGGCACGCGCCAAGACGGCTGAAATCAAAGCTTTAGCCGCTGAAGGGCTGTCGATGGCCGCTATCGCCAGCAAGCTCGGGATCGGGAAGGGCTCCGTCCATCGCGCTTTGACCACCGAACCGGTCTGAGGCACCGACGATTACCAAAGGCCATAGAAGCGGCCCAGCGTCATCAGGCTGAACATGCCGATGGTGGCTTTGATGGCGAAGTGTCCGTCCGCGCGTGCTTCGAAGAGGCCGAACAGGAACCGGATGTAGAGGCCCGACTGAGGTCGTTGGGTGTGCTTGCCAGACATGATGTACCTTGCCGTTCAGGCATAAAAAAAGCCCCAGGCCAGAGGCACAGGGGCGGGGATCGTCACGTAGTTGCGACAGACTCGGATACGTTATCGCTTCAGGGGCGAGTGCGCAGTGATCAGGATTTCAGGAAGTGCAAACGGTGCAACACGCCAAAGGCGCACGTGTTGGGCTCGCGACAGGTCAAGGGATACTTGGAGTTTTCGGGAAAGCAAAGGGGGAGTTCATCTCCAACCCACAACGATTTCGCGATGATACACTTTGGACACGTTTCAGCCGTCGGGTAAAGCTTTTACTACTACCCGCCGAGACGACGTTGAGCTTCTGAGCGCCACCGGTCTCGATCCCGCTCAACCTCGACAAGGCGCCCCGAAGCGTCTCAATCTCGGCATTAAGCTCGCCGGCATCGACTGCTAGTTCGACACACTGATCTTGAACCTCTGCAAGGACCTAGCGAAGCTCGGCATTCTCGATCACCACTGCCAGGAACTCGGCACTGCGCTGTTCGGTATCGATCATTCCGCCTCCCGTGCCGCATAACGTGAGGGCTGCGTCGTCTATCTCACGTCCCAAAGCACTTCCAGCACAAACAAGTTGAGGTTGGATCAAAGCTGCGACACCCCGTTAACCGCCGTCACAGATGACGCCCCTTTCTCGATCTATTAGCATGTCACATCTATGAATAGTAATGTATGCCAGATAAACTAGATGAAATACCTATAAGATATAAATTTGAAAGTAACCAATCAAGTTAAGGTGTTTACAGAAATGTTCAATGTAATCATGCGACACTATGACTGGAACGACCCTACCGGATCGATAGAACTCAGTCGAATGTTTTTATATACCGATCCTAATATTGCGTCTGATTTTACGAATGTAAGACTTCCGGCGCTAGATCGTCTCATGAGCCTTCCATGCTTATTTATTCCCGAGGGTACTCAGGAGGAAGTTTGCCGAGTTGGCTCCGTAACTTCTGCAAAAATCAAAAACACGAAAGTAATATTTGAGTATAGACTCGATCCCGACGTGCCTCCGATGCAGAACTCATTTTTGTTCGCGCGGAAGGGCAAACTTGAGATGGATCAGCACAAGCACAACTTTGATTGGAGCACCAATCATTGGGCAGTAAAGGATGTAGACTTATACCGTTTTATTCTCGGAACCGTAAACCCTCGTCGCCAGAAGCCTTCAGTATTCACTATACCAGATCACGAAAAAATAAACGAGCAACTAGTTTCAGTAATGATGCCTTTTGATGCAGGGTTTGGACCTGTTTATAGCGCCATTCAGGATGCCGCTGTTGCTTGTGATCTTATAACTCGACGTGCCGATGAGATATGGGAAGCGCCGGGCATCATCCAGGATGTTGTGAGTTTAATCGATAGAGCTTGCATCGTTATATGTGATCTAACAGGCAGAAATCCTAACGTCTTTTATGAAGCCGGGATCGCCCATACGCTTGGTCGAGAAGTCATTATTATCACGCAGAGCGAACATGATGTTCCATTCGATCTTCGACATCTTCGCTATATTCGCTACCTCAATAACAACGAGGGCCTTAGTGCTCTAACTCAGAAGTTGCAATCAAGGATAAAAACTACCTTAGGTGAATAGTGTATTGGTTGAAATGCTTCGTTCGCCAGAGAATTTTGAGTTGAAAATGCTAGCTTGATAAGCACCCATACAAGCTTTCGCTGCTTGGGTAGCTTGAGCATATGAAAACGCTTGCCATTCTCTCTCAGAAGGGAGGCACCGGGAAAACCACCCTCGCGCTTCGCCTAGCTGTTGCCGCCTGTGGATCAGCGTCGAAGGATGACCCCTCCCACAATTCTGCTTAGGCCATTGCCAAATCGACCGAATTTGCCTGCGAGGTGGGGTCAAGATAGGCGCCGATCCTGACCCCACCCATATCTCGGATCTTGTTGATTTATCAGAGACTTGGCGGGGCTTCGCATAGGGTCATGCTTCCACGCCGATCCACAGGCGGCGCGCGCGACGGACGGACCGAGCCCTGGACCCGGCGGCGCCTGATCGCCGTCGGCGTCGGGGCCGCGGCCTTGGGCGCCGTCGCGCTCGGGACCGGATTCGGGCCGCCCGAGGCGGCGCGGCGGAACCGGGAGATCGCCGACGCGCACCTCGCCGCGCGGCTGCCGGCGATCCGGGCGGCGCTGGCGGCGGCGCGGCCGGGCTTCCTGTTCCTGGCGGGCAACTCGCATGCCGAGCTTCTGGGGAACGCCCTGGCGGGGCGACCGGGCGTGGTCAATGGCGGGATCGGCGGCGCCTCCGCCCGCCGCTATGCCGGCGCGGTCGAGGGGCTGGCGTTTCCGGTCCGGGCCGGAACGGCGGTGCTGTTCGTGGGCACAAACGACATCCTGCGCCGGGCCGACCCCCTCTCGGCCCGCACCCGCGACGGGTTCGAGGTGGCGACCGCGCGCATTCTCGGATGGCTCACGGCGAATGCCGACAGGGTCCTGGTCGCCGCCGTGCCGCCGCTCGGGCCGGAGGCGCAGGCCGAGCGCGATCCGGCGGCGGTGGAGGCCTACACGGCGGTGCTGAGGGATGTGTGCGCGCGCAGCGGCTGCCGGGTCTTCGATCCGTTCGCGGCCCTGCGCGACGGGGGGCCGGGCCTCACCACCGGGGCGACGCCCGACGGCGTGCACCTGCGCGACTACGAGGCCCTGGCGGTCGCCCTGGCGCCGGATCTCCGCGCGCCGGATTGAGGCCAGCCGCGGGGCGGGGACGCGACGGCGTCCCGCCCCGGTCCGGTCAGTTGAAGAGCGAGCCGACGCCGCCCTGGACGCGGCCGAGGCCCTGCTTGGCGACCGGGTTGCCGGGCTCGATCTGCGCGGCGCGCTGGTAGCTCTCCACCGCCTCCTTCTTGCGGTTGGACTTCTCGTAGGCGAGGCCGCGATAGGCCCAGGAGGTGGCGTCCTTGTTGTTGACGTTGAGGGCCGCGTTGTAGTCCTCGATCGCCTTGTCGTACTGGTTGGTGGCGATCAGGCTCTGGCCGCGGGCGGCGTAGGGCGCCGCCACGAAGGGGTTGCGGTCGATGGCGGCGTCGAAATCCGCGATGGCCTGGGTGTTCTGGCCCTGCTTCTGCCGGACGAGGCCGCGGGCGTGATAGGCCTCGGCCGATTCCGGCGCCAGGCGGATCGCCTGGTTGAGGTCGGCGGTGGCGCCCTCGAGGTCGCCCTGGGCGCGCAGCACGTTGGCGCGGCCGATATAGGCCGGGGCGTAGTTCGGGTCGGCGGCGATGGACTTCGAGAAATCCTGCAGCGCGGCGTCGTTGCGGCCGATCTGGCGGTTGGCGAGCGCGCGGTTGTTGTAGGCGGAGGCCGAGTTCGGGTCGATCTGCACCGCCTTGGTGAAGTCGCCGATGGCGTCGTTGAACTGGCCGGCCCGGGCATAGGCTGCCCCGCGGGTGACGTAGGCCGCCGCGTCGTTGGGATTGCGCTGGATCACTTCGCTGAGCGAGGCGATGTTGACCGTGGTGGCGCCGGTCTGGTCCGATTCGAGCACGGCGAACTGGCGCGACGCGGTGGCGCCGCCGCCATAGGTCTCGCAACCGGCCAGGGCGGCCGCCACGAGCGCCGTGGCCCCGATCAGCCCCGCCTTCGATGCCCGCAGCTTCAAAACCGTCATGGTCCTCGCTCCCCCCGGCGTCGCGCGCGACGCCGCCCCTCGATCGATTGCGTCCCGTGCCGGCGCCCGCCTGGGCGGGTCCGGTCGCGCCGGCACCATCCCGCATCGCGGTGAATGCGCGCTTAAAATCGGCGACGGGTTCCGCTCAAGCGGTTGGATGTGGCGAAGGTATGGCCCGCCGCGCGCACGGGCCCGAAACGGCCGGCGCGGCGGTCGGTTGCCGGGCCCCTGTCGCAATCGGGCCGCGGTTCGGAGGCCCCGTCAGGGCTTCGGCAGCAGCCGGGTGACGTGGCCCATCTTGCGGCCGGGCCGGGCCTCGCCCTTGCCGTAGAGGTGGAGCTGCGCCCCCGGCCGGGCGAGGATCGCGGCCCAGTCGTCGACCTCGCCGCCGATGAGATTGTGCATCTCCACCGCCATGCCGCCGACCCGGGACGCGTCGCCCAGCGGCCAGCCGCAGACCGCCCGGACATGCTGGGCGAATTGCGAGGTGGTCGCGCCCTCGATGGTCCAGTGGCCGGAATTGTGGACGCGCGGCGCGATCTCGTTGACCACGACCCGGGCGGGGCCGTCCGCCTGCGGCACCAGGAACATCTCGACGGCGAGCACGCCGACATAGTCCAGCGCCTCGGCGATGCGGCGGGCGATGCCGATGGCGGCGGCCTCGGTCTGCGGCGCGATGCCGGGGGCGGGGACGCGGGTGACGGCGAGGATGTGGTCGCGGTGCTCGTTGGCGCAGGGCTCGTAGGCCGCGAAGGCGCCGTCGGCTCCGCGGGCGGCCACCACCGACATCTCGGCCTCGAACGGCACGAACCCTTCGAGGATGCAGGGCGCGCCGTTGAACTCCGCCAGAATCGCGGCGGGATCGCCCGGGTCCTCCGCGCGGATCATGCGCTGGCCCTTGCCGTCGTAGCCGAAGCGCCGGGTCTTCAGCACCGCCGGGCGGCCGATCTCGGCGAGCGCCCGGGCGAGGTCCTCGGCCGTGTCGACGGCGCGGAAGGGCGCGGTCTCGATGCCGAGGCCGTTGACGAAGCGCTTCTCGGTCAGCCGGTCCTGGGTCGTGGCGAGCGCCGCGGCGTTCGGGTGCAGGGGCGCCTTCGCGGCCAGGGCCTCGGCGGCCTCGGCCGGGATGTTCTCGAACTCGTAGGTGACCACGTCGACGCGCGCCGCGAAGCGCGCCAGGGCCTCGAGGTCGTCGTAGGCCGCGATCGTGGCCTCGGCCGAGACGTCGAAGGCCGGGCTGTCGGCGTCCGGGGCGAAGACGTGGACCCGCAGGCCGTAACTCGCGGCCGCGAGGGCGATCATGCGGCCGAGCTGGCCGCCGCCCACGATGCCGAGGGTCGCGCCGGGACGGAGGTCGGGGAGGGCGGTCACGGTGCTTCGCTTTTCACGACGGATCGGGTTTCAAGGGAGATCGCTCTTCAGGCAAGACCGCACTTACGGAAGATCGTTCTGGGGGGTCTCGGCGACGCTCGCGGTCTGCGCGGTGCGCCAGGCCTCGAGCCGCGCCGCGAGGGCCGGATCGGTGAGGGCGAGGATGGCGGCGGCCAGCAGCGCGGCGTTGACGGCGCCCGCCCGGCCGATGGCCAGGGTGCCCACCGGGATGCCGGCCGGCATCTGCACGATGGAGAGCAGGCTGTCCTGGCCCGACAGGGCCTTCGATTCCACCGGCACGCCGAGGACGGGGAGGGGGGTCATCGCCGCCGTCATGCCGGGGAGGTGGGCGGCGCCCCCGGCCCCCGCGATCACCACCCGGAATCCCTCCGCCTTGGCGCCCTTGGCGAAGGCCACGAGGCGGTCGGGCGTGCGATGGGCCGAGACGATGCGGTCGTCATGGGCGACGCCGAGCGCATCCAGCGTCTCGGCGGCATGCCGCATGGTCGCCCAGTCCGACTGGCTGCCCATGATGATCGCGACCGGGGAGGCTCCCGCCATGGTCGTCAGATCCCTTCGCGATCATGTGTTAGGACGGGCCGTGCGACGCGCCGCGGCCCTGAGGAACGCCGAATACAAAAGCGGTGGCCCGCCCGCAAGGCGTGCCCCCGGCCGTGCCCCGGCCGCCCGGTCAGGCGATGATGTCGGGGGTGATCTGGTCCTCGAGATACGAGATCCGGTCGCGCAGGGAGAGCTTGCGCTTCTTCAGGCGCTGGATCTGCAGCTGGTCGGCCACCACCCCGAGCTCCAGGGCGTCGATGGCGCCGTCGAGGTCGCGATGTTCCTGCTTCAGCCGCGCCAATTCGTCGGCCGGCTCCACCGATGCATCGTTGTCGAACTGGACCGCCATCGCACCTGATGTCCCGGGACGCCTTCGCGGCCGACCATGCGACAGCCGCTCGGCCTGGGCAAGAACCCGCCGCGCCTCCTGCACAAACATCCGTCAAGCCTGACCGTCGATAGGCTTCGACAGCCGGCTGATCATATGTCAGTCTTGCCCCGTCGAAACGAGACAGGAGACACAGCTCATGTCACTGCAGACGCACCTCACCCAGCTCGCCCGCAAGCACGAAGCCCTCGAGCGGGAAATCCACGACGCCACCCTCCGCCCCTCGGCGAACGATCTGCGAATCGCAGAACTCAAGAGACGCAAGCTCCACCTCAAGGACGAGATGAACCGCCTGCGAACCGAATCCGACCAGCTGCATTAGCGGCCGTTCCGGCCCCACCGTATCGTCTTGAGAGCGTTCGCCGCCGCCGCTGGGTCTCCAGGGCGGCGGTTTTCGTTCGGCACCGGCCCCGGCAGGATGGCGCAGCAGTCCGGCGGCGGAAATTCCGGTAGAGTGCGCAGAAACCGGCAGCACGACCGGTCCCGCAGGATACGCCATGGACGCCACGCCCCCAGCCCCGACTCCGCTTCCCGACCGCTACGCCGAGGTCCACGCGGCCTCCCTGCGCGACCCGGAGGCGTTCTGGCTCGCGGCGGCCCGGGCGATCGACTGGGCGCGCCCGCCGACCCGCGCCTTCGACGGATCGGCCGGCACCTATGGCCGCTGGTTCCCCGACGCCACCCTGAACGCCTGCCACAACGCCGTGGACCGGCATGCCGAGGGCGGCCGCGCGGACCAGGCCGCAATCCTGTACGATTCGCCCGTCACCGGCACGAAGCGGCGAATCACCTACGGGGAGCTGCGCGATTCGGTGGCCGTGCTCGCCGGGGTGCTCCGCGACCTCGGCGTCGGCCGGGGCGACCGGGTCGTGATCTACATGCCGATGGTGCCCGAGGCCCTGTTCGGCATGCTCGCCTGTGCCCGGCTCGGCGCGGTCCATTCCGTGGTGTTCGGCGGCTTCGCCGCCAACGAGCTGGCGATCCGCATCGCGGACGCCGCCCCGAAGGTGGTGCTCGCCGCCTCCTGCGGCATCGAGCCGAACCGCGTCGTGGCCTACAAGCCGCTCCTCGACGCCGCGATCGCGGCCTCCCCGCACAAGCCGGCGGCCTGCCTGATCCTGCAGCGCCCGCAGGCCGCGGCCGAGCTCGTGCCGGTGCGCGACCACGACTGGGCCGACACGGTGGCGCGGGCGGCCGCCGAGGGCCGACGGGCCGACTGCGTGAGCGTGGCGGCCACCGATCCGCTCTACATCCTCTACACCTCGGGCACGACGGGCAAACCCAAGGGCGTGGTGCGCGACACCGGCGGCTACTGCGTCGCGCTCGCCTGGTCGATGCCCAACCTCTACGACGTGGCGCCGGGCGAGACCTATTTCTGCGCCTCCGACATCGGCTGGGTGGTGGGCCATTCCTACATCGTCTACGCGCCGCTCCTGCACGGCTGCACCACGGTGCTGTACGAGGGCAAGCCGGTGGGCACGCCCGATGCCGGGGCGCTCTGGCGGGTGGTCTCGGAAACCGGCGCCGCCTGCCTGTTCACGGCGCCCACGGCGCTCCGTGCCATCAAGAAGGAGGACCCGCGGGCCGAGCGGGTCGGCGCCCACGACCTCTCGGGCTTCCGCGCCCTGTTCCTGGCCGGCGAGCGGGCCGATCCCGATTCGGTGGCCTGGGCCGAGCGGGCCCTCGGCCGCCCGGTCATCGACCATTGGTGGCAGACCGAGACCGGCTGGGCCATCGCGGGCAATCCGGTCGGCCTCGGCCCGCTGCCGGTCAAGCACGGCAGCGCCTGCGTGCCGATGCCGGGCTACGACCTCGCCGTGCTCGACGAGGCCGGCAAGCCGGTGCCCGCCGGCACGATGGGCACCATCGCCCTGCGGCTGCCCCTGCCGCCGGGTTGCCTGCCGACCCTCTGGGGCTCGGAGGACCGCTTCCGGTCGAGCTACCTCGCCACCTATCCGGGCTGGTACGACACCTCGGATGCCGGCCTCGTCGACGCCGACGGCTACGTCACCGTGCTCGGCCGCACCGACGACATCATCAACGTGGCCGGGCACCGGCTCTCCACCGGCGGCATGGAAGCGGTGCTGGCGAGCCACCCGGACGTGGCCGAATGCGCGGTCATCGGCATCCGCGACGCCCTGAAAGGCGAGCAGCCCTGCGGCTTCGTGGTGCTGAAATCGGGGGTGGAGCGCCCGACCCAGGCGATCGAGTGCGAGCTCGTGGCCCTGGTCCGCGAGCAGATCGGCCCCGTGGCGGCCTTCAAGCTGGCGCTGACCGTGCAGCGCCTGCCCAAGACCCGGTCGGGCAAGATCCTGCGCGGGACCATGAAGCGCATCGCCGACGGCGAGCCCTGGACCACCCCGCCCACCATCGACGATGCCGGCGTCCTCGACGAGATCGGCGCCAGCCTGAAGGGGCGGGGGATCGGGGCCGGGTAGCCAAGCGCCACCGGACACGCCACGTATGCGGGACGACCGCCAAGCCGGAGCCCCGCATGACCGCCCGCCTGTTCGAGCCCCTGCGCCTCGACGACCTCACCCTGGAGAACCGGATCATCGTCGCGCCGATGTGCCAGTACTCCGCTCATGCGGGCCAGGCCGGCGACTGGCACCTCATGCATCTCGGGCAGATGGCGATGTCGGGGGCGGGGCTCCTGACCCTGGAGGCCACCGCGATCTCGCCGGAGGCGCGGATCTCGCCCACCGACCTCGGCCTCTACTCGGACGAGACCGAGCGGGCGCTGGGCCGGGTCCTCGACGCGGTGCGGGCCTACGCGCCGGTGCCGATCGCGATCCAGATCAACCATGCGGGCCGGAAGGCCTCGAGCCGCGCCCCCTGGGACGGCGGCGCCCAGATCGACCCGGAGGCACCGGACGGCTGGCGCACGGAGGCGCCCTCGGCCCTGGCGCACGGGGAAGGGGAGGTCGCACCCCACGCCCTCGACTCGGAGGGGCTGAAGCGCATCCGCGACGGCTTCGTCGCCACCGCGCGCCGGGCGCTCGCACTGGGCATCGACGGGTTCGAGCTGCACGGCGCGCACGGCTACCTGCTGCACCAGTTCCTCTCCCCCCTCTCCAATCAGCGCACCGACCAGTATGGCGGCAGCCTCGCCAACCGGATGCGCTTCCCGCTCGAATGCTTCGAGGCGGTGCGGGAGGCCGTGCCGGCGGGCAAGCCGGTCTGGATGCGGGTCTCGGCCACCGACTGGGTCGAGGGGGGCTGGACCCTGGAGGAGACGGTGGAACTCGCCCATGCCCTGAAGCGCCGGGGCGCGGCCGCGATCCACGTCTCCACCGGCGGCCTCTCCACCCGGCAGACGATCCCGCTCTCGCCCGGCTACCAGGTGCCGTTCGCCGAGCGGATCAAGGCCGAGACCGGGCTCACCACCATCGCGGTCGGTCTCATCACCGAGGCCGCCCACGCGGAATCGATCCTGGCCCAGGGTCAGGCCGACGCGGTCTCCCTGGCCCGCGCCCTCCTGTACAACCCGCGCTGGCCCTGGCACGCGGCGGCCGAGCTCGGCGCGCAGGTGCGCGCGCCGCGCCAGTACTGGCGTTCGCAGCCGCGCCAGTTCAAGGACCTCTTCGCCGACACCCGGCACGGGCAGCGCTGAGGGGGCCCGACGCAGCCGGGCACCGACCGCCTCCCATCAGAGACACCCCGCCGCGGCGGGCGCGACGCGAGAGACACGCAGCATGGACGACGACGACGTCACGACCTTCGCGGTGGAGCGGGTCCGCCTCGACATCGAGAACGGCATCACCCTGATCTCGGGGGCCGACGACGAGGAGGAGCCGGCCGGCTACTTCATCATCCAGATCGAGAAGGGCGATCCCGACGGACCGCTGATCGAGGTCTTCGGCGAGGACCTGACCCAGTCGGACGGCGTCACCCGGCTCGAACTCGGCCTGCGCCACCTGCAGTTCGCCTTCGACCCCGGCAGCACCATCGGGTCCGAGATGCCCTCGGTGCGGATCGAGTCGCGCACCGAGATCCCCGAGGGCGTGCGCGCCCGCCTGTCCGTGGCCTTCGGCAAGCGGGCGAAGCGGGCGTGACGACCGGAGGCCCCCGCGCGGCGCGGGCCCGACACCGACCATCGGCGAGGCGAGGAGGCAATCCGTGGGAATCAAGGTCGGCGACTTCGTCGCTTCCGACGACAACGAGGCCACCATGACGGTGGTGGCCCTGGAGGGGGACCGGGCGCTCTGCCGCTGGTTCGTCGACGGCGACGTCGACGGCGACGAGCAGGAAGCCTGGATCGACCTGGCGGCGCTGACCGTTCTGTAGACGGGGCCGCGCACGGAGCCGGAGGGGACATGTCCGAGATCGAGGAGAAGCGGCGCGAGATCGCCGCGCTGATCGCGCTGGAACTCGGCCTCGGCGACCTCGAGGCGCTGAGCGCGGCCGACCGGGCGGTCGTGGACCGGCAGACCGACGAGACCATCGCGGGCTGCGCTGCGAACAGCCCGGAGCCCGCCGACTGCACCGAGGCCAATATCCGCCTGCGCGGCCTGCTCCAGCAGTACCAGGCCCTGCAGATCCTCCGGAGCGACGAGGCCGACGCGCAGCTGGCGGCGGAGGGCGAGGTCTTCGGCCGCGAGGACGATGCCTGAGCGCCCGCGCCCTCAGCGCGCCACCGCCCCGACCATCGGGCCGAGGGGCCGGCTGAGGTCCGAGCGGTTCATCGACGGGGCGTAGAGGCTCGACACGCTGCCGTCGAGGAAGAGCGCGTTGCGGCAGCCGAGGGTGTCCTTGAACAGGCGCGCGAAGGCGCCGAAGCTGACCGGGCGCTCGGAGATCGCGAACACGGCGGTGCGGCCGTCGTCGCGGACTCCGACGCCGTTGCGGATCTTCTGGCTCGGGCCGTCGGCGGAGATCTTGGGGTGGATGTGCCCGTCCACCACCAGCATCGGCCCCGACTGGGTGGCGAAGTCCGGCTTCGGGGCGCTGCGCAGGTAGCGCCCGGTCTCCATCACGCCGGCGCGCTCGCCCTTCACCCAGAAGATGCCGTTGGGCTTGAGGTGGAAGTTGCCCGGCCCGTTGGCGGTGGAGACGCCCTTCAGCTCGCGCCCGTCCTCGATGTAGAGCCCGACCGGGGCTTGGCCCTTGTCGTACATGCCGGCGTTCATGGCGAAGCGCAGGGCGGAGCCCTGCTTCTCGGCGAGAGACGAGAGGGAGGAGTAGGGCAGGCCGTCGGCGCCCAGCCAGAACAGGCGCACCCGCTCGCGGCGCAGGTCGACGGTGCAGACCGTGTAGGCCTCTCCCTCCGCCTGGACGGCGCGGCAGGGGGCAGGGGCGGGCGCCGCCGGCGCGGCCACCGCCGTTCCGGCGAGGGCGAGGGCGAGACAGGCGGCGCGCAGGAGGGCGGGGACCGGAGAACGGCTCACGCCTGGGCGAGCCCGCACGACATCCTGCACCATGATCACCCGCATCGCCCTCGACCGCGCCCGCCGGAGGATCGTGGCGGCCGGCCCCGCTTCCTCGCCCGAAACCCCGGGGGATTTCAAGGGCGGGCACCGCCCGGGGCCGGGCGCGCGGCGCTTCACGATGACGGGAGACGCAAAACGCACATGAACCCTTCCGGGTACCAAGGCGTTCAGCGTTCGAGGGGACGTTTCGGCTTCTTTCGGAGACGATGTGATGAAACGAGTTGTTCTGGCCTCCGTGGCCATGATCGGCGCGCTCGCGACGATTCCCGCCACCGCGGAAGCCCGCGGCGGCTTCGGCGGCGGCGGATTCCACGGTGGTGGGTTCCACGGCGGCGGCTTCGGCGGCGGCGGATTCCGGGGCGGCTTCGGCGGCGGCGGATTCCGACATGCCGGGTTCGGCGGATACCGCGGCGGCTTCGGTGGCTATCGCGGCGGCTTCGGTGGCTACCGCGGCGGATATTACGGCCGTGGCTACGGGCGCGGCTACGGTTACGGCCTCGGCGGCCTGGGTCTCGGCGTCGGCCTCGGCCTGGCGGCGGGCGGCCTCTACGGCGCCTACGGCCCGGGTTACGGATACGGCTACGGCTATGCCCCGGTCGGCTACGGCGCCTACGATTACGGCTACGGCGGCGGCTGCTACACGGTCCCGCGCGTGCGCTGGACGCCCTACGGCTACCGCCGGGTGCTGGTCGAGCGCTGCTACTGATCGGATCGACCGATCCGGTTTCGAGGGGCCGCCGCGCGCGGCCCCTTTTTCGTTGGCCCCTGTCCGGGGCCTCAGCGGCGGCGCTCGTCCCGGCGCATCGGCATCGCGTCGATGGTCTCGAACAGGGCCCGCGCGGGGATCGGCGCGGTCTCGGTGCGCTTGGCCTCGCCGTCCTTGCCCACCAGCACCACGCGAAAGCCGTCCGCGGGCAGGCCGAGGGTCGCGCGCAGGCGCCGCGCCTCCGGCGCGTCGCCGAAGGCCTCTCGGACGACGAGGTCGCGCTCCGTCAGACCGGCGCGGGCCCGATCGAGCTCGGCGCGCTGGGCCGCCACCCGCGGGTCGCCGCGCTCGGGCGCGGAGATCACCAGCACCCGCGACGTCCAGCGGTCGCGCGCGAGCGGGTTCTCCGCCGCCTGGGCTCCGGTGACGCCGAGCAGCATCGCCCCGAGCATCCGCCATCCGCGTGCCATCCTCCGAACCTCCCCGATCGTCTGCCTCCCGGGACAACGCCCGAGGGGGCGCGCCGGACCCGTCGCCGGGCCCGCGCGGAATTGTCATCGCCCGCCGCCGTCCCATCTGTCGGGGATCTCCCGACCGGGTCCGTCCGCCGCGCGCCCGTCGCACGGCGGGAAACCCGCCGCGAAACCCCGGAGCCGCCCATGACCCACGTGAACCGCCGCATCGTCCTCGCCGCCCGTCCGCACGGCGAGCCGAACGCCTCGCATTTCCGGCTGGAGGAGGCGCGGATGCCGGTGGCGAAGGCGGGCGAGGTGCTGCTCGCCAACCGCTACCTCTCCCTCGACCCCTACATGCGCGGGCGCATGAGCGCGGCGAAATCCTATGCCGAGCCGGTGGCGATCGGCGACACCATGGTGGGCGCCACCGTGGCGGAGGTGGTCGAGTCCCACCATCCCGACTTTCAGGCCGGCGAGACCGTGGTGGGCTTCGGTGGCTGGCAGGATTTCGCGGTCTCCGACGGCCGCGGCCTGCGCCGCCTCGACCCGGAGGCGGCACCCGTGACCACCGCCCTCGGCATCCTCGGCATGCCGGGCATGACGGCCTATACGGGCCTTCTCAACATCGGCCAGCCCAAGGCCGGCGAGACCGTGGTGGTGGCCGCCGCCACCGGGCCGGTCGGCTCCCTCGTGGGCCAGATCGCCAAGCGCAAGGGCGCCCGGGCGGTGGGTATCGCGGGCGGCCCGGAGAAATGCGCCTACCTGCGCGACAGCCTCGGCTTCGACGCGGCCATCGACCACCGCGCTGAGGACTTTCCGGACGCGCTCGCGGCCGCCTGCCCGGACGGGATCGACGTCTATTTCGAGAATGTCGGCGGCGCGGTCTTCGACGCGGTGCTGCCGCTCCTCAACAACTTCGCCCGCATCCCGGTCTGCGGCCTGGTCTCCGGCTACAACGCCACCGAGCTGCCGCCCGGCCCCGACCGGGTGCCGGTGCTGATGCGGGCGATCCTGTCGAAGCGCCTGCATGTCCAGGGCTTCATCGTCTGGGACTTCGCCGCCCAGGAGGCGGAGTTCCTGCGCGAGGTCGGGGGATGGCTGCGCGAGGGCCTCGTGGTCCATCGCGAGGACGTCGTGGACGGTCTGGAGAACGCGCCGGAGGCCTTCGCGGGCCTGCTCCGGGGCCGCAATTTCGGCAAGCTCATCGTCCGCATCCGCTGAGCCAGTAACGGGGCGCCTCCCCCGAGGCACCTTGCTCCCGGACCGGAACAAAGATAGAACATGTGAGTCGCCGCGACTCCCTGAGAGTCACGGGGACAGCCCGCCGACCGCGATTGCCGCCGGGGCCCTGGAGGCCCATGACAGGGCGGCGTCCCGGTCGTTTCGGGGCGGCAGCGCGCAGTGAGATCGATCGGTAGGAGAGAGCGGCATGGCCGGCAGCGTGAACAAGGTGATCCTGGTGGGCAATCTCGGGCGCGATCCCGAGACACGGCGCCTCGCCTCCGGGGATCCCGTGGTCAACCTGCGCATCGCCACATCGGAGTCCTGGAAGGACAAGATGTCGGGCGAGCGCAAGGAGAAGACCGAGTGGCACTCGGTGGTGATCTACAACGAGAACCTCGCCCGCGTGGCGGAGCAGTACCTGCGCAAGGGCTCGAAGGTCTATATCGAGGGCCAGCTCCAGACCCGCAAATGGGCGGACCAGTCCGGCGTCGAGAAGTACACCACCGAGGTGGTGCTCCAGCGCTTCCGCGGCGAGCTGACCCTGCTCGACGGCCGCAGCGGCGGCGGTGAGATGGGCATGGACGAGGAAGGCGGCGGCCAGATCAGCCGGGGCGGCGATTTCGGCGGCGGTGGGGGCG
>NZ_JBYSXL010000050.1:5185-34777 GCF_058782155.1 Methylobacterium sp. FW306-05-D | reverse complement strand
CCCCCGGCCGCCGCCCCCACCGGGGCGGCCCAGACGGGCCCGCAGATCGTCAACGTGAAGTCCGATCCGGCCCAGACGGAATGGACCAAGGTCTGCGGCAAGGACCAGGGCAGCGGCACCGACGTCTGCTACACCACCCGCGACTTCGTCTCCGACCAGGGCCAGCCCGTCCTCGCGGTGGCCGTCTACGAGATGAAGAACGCCGCCCAGAAGCAGGAAGTGCGGGTCATCCGCTACCTGCTGCCCCTCGGCCTGCTGCTGCAGCCGGGCATCCGCTTCACCATCGACGGCCAGCAGGGCACCGCCGGCAAGTTCGCGGTCTGCTTCCCCAACGGCTGCTTCGCCGAGGCCGGCAATGTCGGCCCCGAGCTGATCACCGCGATGAAGAAGGGCACCACCCTGAACGTCAGCGTCCAGAACCAGACCCAGCGCGAGGTCACCTTCGCGGTGCCGATCGCCGGCTTCGGCAAGGCCTTCGACGGCCCGGCCATCGACCCGAAGGTGCTGGAAGAGCAGCAGAAGAAGCTCCAGAACGAGCTCGAGAAGCGCTCCGAGGACATGCGCAAGAAGCTCGAGCAGCAGAATGCCGCCGGCGCCGCGCCGGCCGCCGGTGCGCCGGCCGCGCCGAAGCCCTGAGACCGCGAACCCGGTCGGCCGCTCGCGCGGCCGGCCCCTGAAACGAAACGAGGCCGGGCGCGATGCCCGGCCTCGTTTCGTTTCAGGACCCCTCCCGACTGCCGGGGCGGGTCGCACCGGAGCGTCAATTGGCGTGGGCGGCCCCGCGCATCCGGTAGCTGCCGTCGGCGTCGCGCTCGAACACCTCGGCGATGCCGGTGTGGCGCAGGGCCTCGCCGGAGGTGTCGGGCACGAGGTTCTGCTCGGAGACGTAGGCCACGTACTCGCTCTCCGCATTCTCGGCGAGCAGGTGGTAGAACGGCTGGTCCTTGCGCGGCCGGACCTCCTCGGGGATCGCCAGCCACCATTCCTCGGTGTTGTCGAACACCGGGTCGATGTCGAAGACGATCCCGCGGAAGGGATAGATGCGGTGGCGCACGACGGCGCCGAGGCCGAACTTGGCGGTTCTCATCACGAATTCAGCGGTGATCGTATCGGTCATGCGACGGAAAATAAGCGGCCCCGGCCCACTTGTCATCGGCGGCACCCCGCCGATGACGAAGGAGACGAGAAAAACGCTCAGGCCAGACCGTAGGTCTTGGCCAGCTCCGGGTCCTTCTCGGCGACGAGCCTGGCGAGATCGACGATGACCTTGGCCTGCTTCCAGGTGGCGTCGTCCTGCATCTTGCCGTCGAGCATCACCGCGCCGGTGCCGTCGGGCATCGCCTCGACGATCCGCACCGCGAAGGCGACCTCCGCCGGATCGGGGGCGAAGACGCGCTTGGCGATGGCGACCTGGTTCGGGTGCAGGGTCCAGGCCCCGGCGCAGCCCATCAGGAAGGCGTTGCGGAACTGGGCCTCGCAGGCCTCGCCGTCGGAGAAGTCGCCGAAGGGGCCGTAGAAGGCCTTGAGGCCGTTCGCCATGCAGGCGTCGACCATCTTCGCGATCGTGTAGTGCCAGAGGTCCTGCTGGGCCGAGGCGCGGGCGGCGCCGTCGCTCGTCGGGTCGGCGATCACCCGGTAGTCCGGGTGGCCGCCGCCGACCCGGGTGGTCTTCATGCCGCGGGAGGCCGCGAGATCGGCGGGGCCGAGGCTCATGCCGTGCATGCGCGGCGAGGCGGAGGCGATGGCGTCGACGTTGGCGACGCCCTCGGCGGTCTCGAGGATGGCGTGGACGAGGATCGGCTTGCGCACGCCGTGCCGGGCCTCGAGCTGGGCGAGCAGCTGGTCGACGTAGTGGATGTCCCACGGACCCTCGACCTTGGGCACCATCACGACGTCGAGCTTGTCGCCGACTTCGGAGACGATCTCGAACAGGTCGTCGAGAATCCAGGGCGAGTTCAGGGCGTTGATGCGGGTCCAGAGGCCGGTGCCGGAGGCGGCGAAGTCGGTGGCCCGGGCCATGGCGACGAAGCCCTTGCGGGCGGCCTCCTTCTGATCGATCGGCACCGCGTCCTCGAGGTTGCCGAGCACCACGTCGACGGTGGCGGCGAGGTCCGGCACGCGGGCCCGGACCTTCTCGTTGTGGGGCGGCACGAAGTGGATCATCCGCTCGAGCTTGACGGGGAGCTCGCGGAAGGGAGCCGGTGCGCCGGTGGCGAGCGGCTGGAAGAAGCGGCGTGGCAGTTTCATGGGCGTTTCTGGCTCCCGGAGGTGTCTTTGTGAGACCGGCGTCCCGAACCAGCGGTTAGGGCAAGCCCGGCCCCGCCGTAAAGGTGCGCGGGCGCACGCAAGCCGTTTGCCATGCCGACACCGCGGACCGGGCGGCGGAACGCCGGTCCCCGGCTCACGTTCTCACGATCGAGGGGGGCACCTCACGGACCACGAAGGACGGACCCATGTCCGGATCATCGACGAGGCGGACCGGCTTCCGCCATCCGGCGCTGCTCGGGGCGGCCCTGATCGGCCTCGGCCTTCCGCAGACCGCGTTCGCCGCCGAGCGCGCCAGGCCGCCGGCCGAGAAGGTGATCCAGTCCGACAAGACCGGGCGCATCGCCTTCACGGCCGCCGAGGCCGCGACGGCACGCCCCGACGGGCTGGCCCCGGGCCTGCGCATCCCGGGCGACGATGCCGCCGCCTTCCGCACGCTCATCGACGGGGCATCGGCCGCGGACAGGCCCTGGCTCGTGCTCTCCGGCGGCGGCGAGAACGGCGCCTACGCGGCCGGTCTCCTCAACGGCTGGAGCGAGGCCGGCACCCGACCGGATTTCGGCGTCATCACCGGCGTCAGCACCGGCGCGATGATCGCGCCCTTCGCCTTCATCGGCGCCTCCGGCGACGCCGCCCTGCGCCAGAACTACACCGAGATCTCCGCCGCCGACGTGTTCGAGTTCGGGGGCACGAACGAAGCCCTCACGGACACCTGGCCGCTCAAGCGCCGGATCGACCGGGCGGTGACCCCGGCCCTGCTGAAGGCGGTCGCCGCGGAGCACGCCAAGGGCCGTCGGCTCCTGGTGGCGACCACGGCGGTGGATGGCGAGCGGCCGGTCCTGTGGGACATGGGCGCCATCGCGCAGACCGGCGGCCCGAAGGCGCTGGCGCTGTTCCGCTCGGTGATCCTGGCCTCCTCGGCGGTGCCCGGCGTGTTTCCGCCGGTAATGATCGACGCGGTGGCGGGGGACGGCAAGCGCTTCCAGGAGATGCACGACGACGGCGGCACGACCGCGCCGTACTACCTCGCTCCGGAATCGATGCTCCTGGCGGCGAACCCGGCGCCGCTGCCGACGCGCCAGGTTTATCTCATCGTCAACAACAGCCTGGCACCGGACTTCCAGATGGCGTCGCGCACCACCTTGAGCGTGCTCGGCCGTTCGATGTCGGCGGCGATCAAGGCGCAGACGCGGGCCGCGCTCGCCCTCAGCCAGGGCTTTGCCCGGCGCACGGGCCTCGATCTGCAGGTCGCCCAGATCGACGGGCGCTTCGGGAAGACCTCCGCGGCGCCCTTCGACCAGGGCTACATGAAGGCCCTGTTCGACCACGGCGTCGCCCTGGGCAGGACCGGCACCGCCTTCCAGGACGGCACGACGGACCCGGCGGCGGAAATCGCCACCGGCTCGGTCGACCGTCGGGCGGCCCAGGAGGGTCCCGCTCAGCCGCCCGTCCGGAGCGTGGCCGGGCGCTGATCAGCGCATCAGGCTCGGGGCACCGAGGCGGGGCAGCACCCCCTCGCGCATGACGATGCGGCGCAAGGGGCCGATCGTCGTCATGGCGAGGAGGCCGAGGCCGCGCAGGGCGTCCACCGGCAGGAGGTCGGCGAGCAGGCTGCGGTTGAGCGCGTCGACGGCGGTCGACCGCAAGCGCGCGTCGAGGTCGCGCCCGCGGGCGAAGCCGGCCAGGGCCACGCGCGAACCCGGGTCGCGTCCGTCGTCCACCGCCCGCATCACCGCGTCGCGCAGCGAGGCCGCGTCGCGCAGGCCGAGGTTCAGGCCCTGCGCGCCGATGGGTGGGAAGACGTGGGCGGCCTCGCCGACCAGGGCGAGGCGGGCCGCGACCGGGCTCGGCACGGACAGGCCCCGCATCGGCACGAGGCCGCGCGGGCCGTCGATGCGCATCGGGCCCAGCATCGCCTGGGCCTGGTGCTCGACCGCCCGGGCGAGGGCATCGTCGTCGAGGGCGGCGAGACGCTTGGCCGGGCCCTCGCCCATCACCCAGACCAGGCTGGAGCGGAGCCCGCCGGGCAGCGGCACCAGGGTGAACGGCCCCTGCCGGGTGTGGAACTCGGTGGAGACGTCCCGATGCGGCCGGGTATGGGCGAGGATCGTGGTGAGGGCGCTCTGCGGGTAGGACCAGGTGCGCGGCCGGATCCCGGCGGCCTCGCGCAGCCGCGAGCGGGCGCCGTCCGCCCCGGCGACGAGGCGGGCCGACAGGGTGGCGCCGTCGGCGAGCGTGATCGTGGCCGCGTCGGCGCCGGCCGCGAAGCCCGCGGCATCCGCCTCGAACAGGGTCAGGTTGGCGGCCGCCCTCGCCTCGGCGCGCAGGCCCTCGACCAGGCGGGCGCTCTCGACGTTCCAGCCGAAGGCGTCGAGGCCGATCTCGGTGGCGACGAAGCGGGCCGGGGGCGGGCGGAACAGGCTGCCGGTGTCGTCGACGATGTGGAGCTCGGCCAGCGGGCTCGCATGGGGCGCGATCGCGGCCCAGACCCCGAGGGCGTCGAGGAAGCGGACCGAGCCGTCGAGGAGCGCCACCGTGCGCCCGTCGGCCACGGGGGCGTGCCGGCCGACCAGGGCGGTGGCGACGCCCGCGCGGGCGAGCGCCAGGGCGAGGCTGAGGCCCGCGGCGCCGGCGCCGACCACGGCGACCGCGAAGGATTCGGGTTTCGGAGGAAATGTCGCCACGGGCTCGCGGTCTCCTGCACGGCATCGGGCCCGCCGGCGTCGTCCGGACCGACGCAGCCCCCTGGACCCTGACGCTTACAGAGGCCTGTCACCCCGCCGGTCAAGGCCGCGATGGTGCCGCAGGGACGGGCCTTGTAGCATTCCGCGCAAGGCCGTGGACATCGGCTGCCCGGAGGTAGCTCGTTCCCATGAGCCTGTTGATCGCGCTGCTGGCGCTCGGCTTCCTGATGCTCGTCGCCTACCGAGGCTTTTCCGTCATCCTGTTCGCGCCGGTGGCCGCCCTGCTGGCGGTGCTGCTCACCGATCCCGCCGCGGTGCTGCCGGTCTTCTCCGGCCTGTTCATGGAGAAGATGGTCGGCTTCGTGAAGCTGTACTTCCCGGTGTTCCTGCTCGGCGCGGTGTTCGGCAAGGTCATCGAGATGTCGGGCTTCTCCCGCTCCATCGTGACTGCCGTGATCGAGCTCGTCGGCGCGCGGCGGGCGGTGCTCTCCATCGTGCTGGTGTGCAACCTGCTCACCTACGGCGGCGTCTCGCTGTTCGTGGTGGTGTTCGCGGTCTATCCCTTCGCGGCGGAGGCCTTCCGCCTCAGCGACATCCCCAAGCGCCTGATCCCCGGCACCATCGCGCTCGGCGCCTTCTCCTACACGATGGACGCGCTGCCCGGCACGCCGCAGATCCAGAACATCATCCCCACCACCTTCTTCGGCACCAACACCTGGGCCGCCCCCTGGCTCGGGCTGATCGGCGCGGCCTTCATCCTCGTGGTCGGCGTCGTCTATCTCGACCGGCGCATCGCCTCGGCCAAGGCCAAGGGCGAGGGCTACGGCACCGGCCACGGCAACGAGCCGCAGGTGATGGACGAGGCCGCCCGGGCCCATCCGGCCATCGCCCTGCTGCCGCTGGTCGTGGTGGGCCTGTCGAACCTCGCCTTCACGGCCGCGATCCCGCGCCTCTACGGTGCGAGGGCCGAGACCGCCCTCGCCGGCCTCGACAAGCCCCTCGTCACCGCGGTCTCGTCCGTGACCGCGATCTGGGCGGTGGAGCTGGCGCTGCTCGCCGGCATCCTCACCGTGCTGGTCTTCGCCTGGCGCCCGGTCGCCTCGGGCTTCGCCGAGGGCAGCCGCGCGGCGGTGGCGGGCTCGCTGCTGGCCGCCATGAACACCGCCTCCGAATACGGCTTCGGCGCGGTCATCGCCGCCCTCCCGGGCTTCCTCGTCATCCGCGACGCCCTCTCGGCCATCCCCAACCCGCTGGTGAACGAGGCCGTGACCGTGACGGCGCTGGCGGGCATCACCGGCTCGGCCTCGGGCGGCATGAGCATCGCGCTCGCGGCCATGTCCTCCACCTTCATCGCGGCGGCGCAGGCCGCGAATATCCCCATGGAGGTCCTGCACCGGGTCGCCGCCATGGCGAGCGGCGGCATGGATACCCTGCCGCATAACGGCGCCGTCATCACCCTGCTGTCGGTGACGGGCCTGACCCACCGGCAGGCCTATGCCGACGTCTTCGCCATCACGCTCCTGAAGACCGCGGCGGTGTTCCTGGTGATCGGGGTCTACTACCTCACCGGCATCGTCTGAGCCGGCGCACCGCCCGTCCCGGCCCGGATCAGTCCGGTCCGGTCCGCCCCGGGGCCTCCTCCGTCTCGACGAGCCGCAGGGTGAGCTCGGTGAAGGGCCGGATGTCCCAGGCCGGCCCGGCATGGAACATCATCACCACGGGCCGGCGCGCCAGGACGCGGAATTCCGGCAGCCCCGCATCCGGGCGCAGGATCGTGCCCGGCTGGACGGCGGGGTCGTACCCGGCGGGACGTATCCACACGATCTCATCCATCCCGCCGATCCGCCCTCCCGATCGCAGCGGCCGGACCCGGTTCGGCCGTCTCCCGATGCGCCCGCCCGACGCGGCGCGGGCGCAAGGGTTAACCTGCGTTAATCACGCCCCCGCCGCCGATGCAATCGGATCGCGCGGGGAGGGCCGTGGCCGCCGGGTCCGGTGCGCGGGCGCACATGGCGGGAGGGCGGCGGGATGAGAGCCTGCACCATTGCTGGAATGCCAGGAGCGACTATGTCGCTGTCCGTCGGGGACGGCGTCCCCGCGCCGGCCCCGGCGACGATCGGCCCACGATGTCCAACAAGATGTCACGATCAGGCCGAACCGGCTGACGACCCAGAGCGAGGAGCGAGACGATGCCGAAGGCGATCCAGGTTCACGAGTACGGCGGCCCCGAGGTGATGCGCTACGAGGACGTGACGCTGCCCGCGCCCGGTCCCGGCCAGATCCACGTCCGCCAGACCGCCATCGGGGTCAACTTCATCGACATCTACTTCCGCTCGGGCGCCTACAAGGCGCCGCAGCTGCCCTTCACCCCCGGCAAGGAGGGCGCCGGCGTGATCGTGGCGCTCGGCGCGGGCGTCACCGACTTCCGGGTCGGCGAGCGGGTGGCCTACGGTTCGGCCGCCAGCACCTATGCGGAGGAGGTGGTGATCGAGGCGAGCGCCGCCGTGCACCTCGCCGACGGCGTCGACGACAAGACCGCCGCCGCGATGATGCTCAAGGGCCTCACCGCCGAGTACCTGCTGCACCGGACCTACGCGGTGAAGCCGGGCGACACCATCCTGTTCCACGCCGCCGCCGGCGGCGTCGGCCTCATCGCCTGCCAGTGGGCCAAGCACCTCGGCGCCACGGTGATCGGCACGGTGGGCTCGGAGGAGAAGGCGGAGCTCGCCCGCGCCAACGGCTGCGACCACGTCATCCTGTACCGGAACGAGGATTTCGCGGCGCGCGTCAAGGAGATCACGGGGGGCAAGGGCGTGCCGGTGGTCTATGACGGCGTCGGCAAGGACACCTTCCCGGCCTCCCTCGACTGCATCAGCCCGCTCGGCATGTTCGTCAGCTTCGGCTCGGCCTCCGGCCCGGTGGACGATTTCAGCCTGGCGCTGCTGGGCCAGAAGGGCTCCCTCTACGCCACCCGTCCCTCGCTCTTCGCCCATGCGAGCAAGCGCGAGACCCTCGACGCCATGGCCAAGAACCTGTTCTCGGTGGTGGCGAGCGGCGCCGTGAAGATCCCGGTCCACAACACGGCCAGGCTCGCCGACGTGCAGCAGGTCCACCGGGACCTGGCCGCCCGCAAGACCACCGGCGCCACGGTGATGATCCCGTGATCCGGGACTCCCAGGATCGGGGGCTCCCGGGATCGGGGGATGCCGTGATCCCGGGGCAGCGGGACGTCCTCCTCGTCATCGACGTGCAGGGGGACTTCCTGCCCGGCGGGGCGCTCGCCGTGCCCGAGGGGGACGCCGTGATCGCCCCGGTCAACCGCCTCCTCGGCCTGTTTGCGCACGCGGTGCTGACGCAGGACTGGCACCCGCCGGGGCACGTCTCCTTCGCGACGAGCCATCCCGGCCGGGCGCCCTTCGACACCGTGCCGCTGGCCTACGGCCCGCAGGTGCTGTGGCCGGAGCACTGCGTGCAGGGGAGCGCCGGGGCCGCCCTTGCCCCCGGCCTGGCGGCGGATCGCGCCGAGCTGGTGATCCGCAAGGGCCATCACCGCCACGTCGACAGCTACTCGGCCTTCCTGGAGGCCGACCGACGCACGCCCACGGGGCTGACCGGCTACCTGCGCGAGCGCGGCTTCACCCGGGTGGTCCTGTGCGGCCTCGCCACCGATTACTGCGTGGCCTGGAGCGCCCTCGACACGCGGGCGGCGGGCTTCGAGGCGCTGGTGGTCGCGGACGCCGTGCGGGGCATCGACCTGGACGGCTCGCTGGCGCGGGCTTGGGCCGAGATGGCGGCGGCCGGGGTCGGGTGGGTCATGAGCGAGGCGATCGGAAGCGGGTAGGCCTCCGAAATCTTCTCTCGGCAGGCCGACCTCTGCCTTGGGACAGGATGATCGCCTATGCCGATAGGCTCTCCGGAAACCCACCCGCAGCCCCACGTCATCCCGGGGCCGCGCAGCGGAACCCGAGATCCAGACGCGCAGGTGGTTCAGGACCTGACGCCGTCAGCGGTTCTGGATTGCACGCCGCTGGCGCGCTCCTTCGGGTCCGGGTTCGCCTTCGGCGCCCCGGAATGACGGAGCGGCATCGGCGATCGACTCGCCCTCGGGGAGAGGGACGCGTCGCGATCTACACCGCGCTCCCATAGAGATCGTACGCATCCGCGCGCTCGATCTTCACGGTGACGATGTCGCCCACCCGCAGGGGCCGGCGCGCCGTGACGTGGACGGTGCCGTCGATCTCGGGGGCGTCGTATTTCGAGCGGCCCTTGGCGACGGTGCCCTCGGCCGCGTCGATGATCACGGGCAGGCGCTTGCCGATGCGGGCCTTCTGCAGGCGGAGGGAGACGCCCTGCTGCGCTTCCATGAAGCGGCGCTTGCGCTCCGCCTTCACCTCCGGGGGCACCGGGTCGCCGAGGCCGTTGGCCACCGCCCCGCCCACCGGCTCGAACGCGAAGCAGCCGACGCGCTCGAGCCTGGCTTCGCGAATCCAGCTCAGGAGCTCCTCGAACTCGGCCTCGGTCTCGCCGGGAAAGCCCACGATGAAGGTCGAGCGGATGGCGAGATCCGGGCAGATCTCGCGCCAGCGCCGGATGCGCTCCAGCTGCTTCTCCTGGTTGCCGGGCCGGCGCATGCGCTTGAGTACAGAGGGACTCGCGTGCTGGAGCGGCATGTCGAGGTAGGGCAGGATCTTGCCCTCCGCCATCAGCGGGATGACCTCGTCCACGTGCGGGTAGGGGTAGACGTAGTGCATCCGCACCCAGGCCCCGAGCTCGCCGAGCTCGGCCGCGAGGTCGTAGAACTTCGCCCGGACCTCGCGATCGCGCCAGGGGCTCGCGGCGTAGCGGATGTCGACGCCGTAGGCGCTCGTGTCCTGCGAGACCACCAGCAGTTCCTTGACGCCGGCCTTCACCAGCTTCTCGGCCTCCCGCAGCACGTCGCCCGCCGGCCGGCTGACGAGGTCGCCGCGCAAGGACGGGATGATGCAGAAGGTGCAGCGGTTGTTGCAGCCCTCGGAGATCTTCAGGTAGGCGTAGTGGCGCGGGGTGAGCTTCACCCCCTGCGGCGGCACGAGGTCGAGGAACGGGTCGTGGGCCGGGGGCACCGCCTCGTGCACCGCCGCCACCACCGATTCGTAGGCCTGCGGCCCGGTGACCGCGAGCAGGTTCGGATACTTTTCGCGAATTTCCTCGGGCTGGGCGCCCATGCAGCCCGTGACGATGACGCGGCCGTTCTCCGCCATGGCCTCGCCGATGGCCGAGAGCGACTCGGCCTTGGCCGAATCGAGGAAGCCGCAGGTGTTGACGATGACGACGTCCGCGCCGTCATGCCGCCGGGCGAGCTCGTAGCCCTCGGCGCGCAGGTGCGTGAGGATGCGCTCGGAATCCACCAGCGCCTTCGGGCAGCCGAGGGAGACGAAGGAGATCTTCGGAGCGCCGCTGGCGGCCTTGGGCGCCGCCTCGGCGGAGGGCGATGACAGGGGGGATGCGGTCATGGATGCTCGTCGGGCCGGCGCGGCTGCGGGAACCGGACCGGCCGTGGAATCGGGGGAGGGCGGGACAAAGAGGTTGACAGCCCTATAACGGGATTCGCCCGCCGAGGCGAGCCGGGCGGGTCCGAGCCATGCGCGGATCGCACTTTTGCCACGCCGTCGCGCAGGCCGCCCGTGCATGATATCGCAGGCCGCGACGGATGCTTCGACCCCGACGCTCGGGCTCCCGGGCTTCCGCCCCCAAACTTCCCCCGAGGATTCCACCCCTCGGGATCGTCGGTCCGTCGCCGCCCTGAACCCTTCGAGTCGTCATGTGGATTGCTGACATCCCGTTCGTCGAGCCCGTCGCGGCGGCCGAAGCCCTGGCCGCCCTGCCGGGGCTCGCCTTCCTCGACAGCGCCATGCACCACGACACCCTGGGGCGGACCTCGACCCTGGCGGCGGACCCGTTCGGGCGCTTCCGGTTTCGCGATGGCCGCGCGACGCTGGACGGACGCCCCGTGCCGGGCTCCGGCCTGGAGGCGCTGCGCGCCTGCCTCGCCCCCTACCGCACGGCGCGCGACCCGGACCTGCCGGACTTCGCGGGCGGCGCCATCGGCTACGTCGCCTATGATTTCGGCGCGGCCCTGGAGCGGGTGGCGCCCCCGGCCCGGCGGGCGGGCCTGTGCGACGACATCGCCTTCAACCTCTACGACACGGTGCTGAGCATCGACCACGGCACCGGGCGCTGCCGCCTCCTCGCCACCGGCTTTCCCGAGACCGCGCCGGCGGCGCGCGAGGCCCGGGCCCGGGCCCGGCTGGAGCAATTCAGCGCATGCCTGGCCGAGGCCCGGCCGAGCCCGGAGCCGGCGGCGCAGGGGCCGCTCGCCTGGCGCTCGAACTTCAGCCGTGCGGGCTACGAGGCGGCGGTGGAGCGGGTGCGCGACTACATCCGCGCCGGCGACATCTACCAGGCCAACATCGCCCAGCGCTTCGAGGCCGACCTGCCGGAGGGCTTCGCCCCGTTCGCGCTCTACCGGCGCCTGCGCGCCACCAACCCGGCGACCTTCGGCGCCTATCTCGACTTCGACACCCTGCGCGTCGCCTCGAGCAGCCCCGAGCGCTTCCTCAAGCTCAGCGGGCGGGCGATCGAGACCCGGCCGATCAAGGGCACGGTGCGGCGCGTGGCCGACCCGGCGGCCGACGCGCGCCTGGGCGAGGCGCTGCAGGCCAACGCCAAGGAGCGGGCCGAGAACATCATGATCGTCGACCTGCTGCGCAACGATCTCTCGCGCATCTGCGAGCCCCACAGCGTGCGGGTGCCGGTGCTGTGCGGCCTCGAATCCTACGCCTCCGTCCACCATCTCGTGTCAGTGGTCACCGGAACCCTGAAGGCGGACATGGATGCCCTCGACCTGATCGCCGCCACCTTCCCGGGGGGCTCGATCACCGGCGCGCCGAAGCTGCGCGCCATGGACATCATCACGCAGATCGAGGGCGACGCGCGCGAACTCTATTGCGGGGCCATCGGGGCGCTGGGCTTCACCGGCGACCTCGACACCGCGATCGCCATCCGCACCGTGTTCATGGACCGGAGCCGGGCCGTGCTGCAGGCCGGCGGCGGCATCACCCTGCTGTCCGAGCCGGGGCCCGAATACGAGGAGACCCTGACCAAGGCCGCCCGGGTGTTCCAGGCCTTCGAGCCCGATGCCCGCGATGCCACCTGCGAACCCGGCGCCGGGGCGGGGAGGGCGCCGTGATCCTCGTCATCGACAACTACGACAGCTTCGTCTTCAACGTGGTGCGCTACTTCGAGGAGCTGGGCGAGACCGTGCGGGTGGCGCGCAACGACGCCCTCGACGTCGCCGGCATCCGCGCCCTCGCCCCGGAGGCGATCGTGATCTCGCCGGGCCCCTGCACCCCGGCGGAGGCCGGCATCTCGCTGCCCGCCATCCGCGAGCTTTCCGGCGCGGTGCCGCTGCTCGGCGTCTGCCTCGGCCACCAGGCCATCGGCGCGGCCTTCGGCGGCCGGGTCGCGCGGGCCGGGCGCCCCCTGCACGGGCAGGCGACCCCGATCCGTCACGACGGCGCCGGGCTCTTCACCGGCCTGCCCGACCCGATGCAGGTCGGGCGCTACCACTCGCTCATCGTCGCGCCGGAGCCCGGCATGGCCGACCGCCTCAGCGTCGACGCGGTCTCGGCGGAAGGGGAGGTGATGGCGCTCTCGCACCGGAGCCATCCGACCTGGGGCGTGCAGTTCCACCCGGAATCGGTGCTCACCGAGAACGGCCACGCCCTCTTCGCCAACTTCCTGCGCCTCGCCCGCGACTGGCGCGCCGACCACGCCCCGCCGGCCAAGACCGATGCTGTGGTTTGACGGCGGCCTCACCGAGGGGCCGGTGCCCTTCGACCTCGCCGACCGGGGCCTGACCCTCGGGGACGGGGTGTTCGACACGGCGCTCGCCCGCCGCGGCCGCGTCGTGTTCGAGGCCGCGCACGTAGCGCGCCTCTCCGCCGCCACCGCGACGCTGGGCTTTGCCGTGGCGCCCGAGCGCATCGCGGGAGCCATGCGGGCGCTGGCCGAAGCGATGGGCCGGGCGCATCCCCTGGCGGCGATCCGCACCACCGTGACCCGGGGCTCCGGCCCGCGCGGCCTCAGCCCCCCGGCCGAGCCGCGGCCGGTGCTGTGGGCCAGCGCCGCCCCGGTGGGAACTTCGCTCGCCTTCGCGCCCCTGACCCTCCACCCGACGCAGATCCGCCGCAACGAGACCTCGCCGGCCGCGGGCCTGAAGACGCTGGGCTACCTCGACGCGGTGCTGGCCGCGGGCGCGGCCCGGGCCGCCGGCTTCGACGAGGCCCTGTTCCGGAACACGCGGGGGTCCGTCGCCTGCGCCGGGACGGGAAACCTGTTCGCGGTGATCGACGGTACCCTCGTCACCCCGCCCCTCTCGGACGGCGTGCTCCCCGGCATCCTGCGCGCGGAGATCCTTTCGCGATGTGCGCCGCGCCTCGGCCTGCCCGTCGCCGAACGCAGCCTCGCGCTCGACGCGCTCCTGCGCGCCGAAGCGGTGGTCGTGACCAATTCCCTGCGGGGCCTCGCCCCCGTGACGGCGATCGGCGAGACCGTCTTCGCCAGCCCGGCGCATCCCGTCGTGACGGCCCTCAAGGCCGATCTGCGGGGGATCTTCGCACCATGAGGGCGCCGCGCCTCCGGTGGCGCCTGCCCCTGATGGCCGCCTACGGCTTCATCGGAATCGTGCATCTCGCCGCCGCCGCCGCCTTCCTGCCGATCATGCCGGACTGGGTGCCGGAGCCCCGCCTCGTGGTGATCGCCACCGGCCTGTGCGAACTCGCAGGCGTGCTCGGCCTCGCCTGGGGCCCGACCCGGCGCTGGGCCGGGATCGGGCTGGCCCTCTACGCGGTCTGCGTCTTCCCCGCCAACCTGAAGCACGCGCTCGAGGGGATCGTCGTGCCGGGGCTGCCCGACAGCTGGTGGTACCACGGGCCCCGGCTGGCGTTTCAGCCGGTCTTCGTCTGGTGGGCGCTCTATGCCGGCGGCGTCATCGACTGGCCGTTCCGCCGCCCGGCCGGATCGCCCGCGGTCAGCTCTTCCCAGGGCCCTTCTCGGAAACCTTGACCGCCGCCCAGGCCGCCTCCATCGCGTCGAGGTCGCTGTCGGCGAGGCCGGTCCCTCGCGCCGCCAGGGCCGCCGCCATGGCGGTGAAGCGGCGCTCGAATTTCATATTCCCTTCTCGAAGGGAATATTCCGGATCGATCCCGAGATGGCGGGCGAGGTTGGCCACCGAGAACAGCAGGTCGCCGAGTTCCTCCGCCACCGCCGCCCGGGTGCCGTGGGCCATGGCGTCGGCGACCTCGTCGATCTCCTCGCGCACCTTCAGCACCACCTGTGCCGGGTCGGTCCAGTCGAAGCCGTAGCCGGCCGCCCGGGCCGAGAGCTTCTCCGCCCGCGTCAGGGCGGGGAGCGGCAGGGGAATGCCCGCCAGGGGTCCCGGCTCCCGCGGCGGCTTCGATCGGCGCTCCTCGGCTTTGATCGCCGCCCATTGGGCGGCCACGGCCTGCGGGTCGCGCCGGGGCGAGCCCGCGGGCAGGAGGGCGCCGTCCGGCGCGAAGACGTGCGGATGGCGTCGGACCATCTTCTCCATCACCGCCCGGACCACGTCCGGAAACGCGAAGAGCCCGGCCTCCTCGGCGATGCGGGCGTGAAAGACCACCTGGAACAGCAGGTCGCCGAGCTCGTCGCGCAGATCCTCCGCGTCGCCCCGCGCGATGGCGTCGGCCACCTCGTAGGCCTCCTCCACCGTGTAGGGCGCGATGCTGGAGAAGTCCTGGGCCACGTCCCAGGCGCAGCCGGTCTCCGGGTCGCGCAACTGCGCCATCAGCGCCAGCAGATCCTCGATCCTCACCCCGTACCTCCGCATCACGCCTCGCTGGGTCCTCCTTAGCGGATCGCGGGCCAACCCGTGAGGCTGGGGATGGTGGCGGGAGAGACGGTGGCTTCCTTTGGAAAATTCCCTTGAAAAAGCCGTGGCCGGGGGTGTGTTCGGTCTTCCGAACGGCTCCCAGGCCCTTAGGAAAGGTATCAGTAAGAGATTCTCAGAGAGTCATTTCTGAGAGTTATATGGGGGCGTCGAAAACCCAGTCGTGCCAGAGGTTTGATGGTGGTCCGCGTATCGAACTCTGCGTGGATGCGTATCGAACTCTGCGTGGATGCGTATGGGATTCTGCGTGGGTAAACCCGGCCGGCGCATGGGATTCTGCGTGGATGCGTATTGGGTTCGGCGTGGATCGCGGGTCCGGCCGGTGAACTCTGGGGATTGAGCCGAATCCGACCCCGTATCGAACTCTGCGTACGCGTCCCGGGGCCGGACGCGGCACGCGGACCGCCCGGGATTTTCCCCGTTCCGGCCGGTGGATAGCCGGGATGATTCGGGGGACCGGCGCCGGTCGCCGAGACTCCGCGGCGGGGAATCGGGCATGGTCGGCGTACGGCCGGGTCGGGACTGTCGATCCCCGCGTCCCGCGCGGGCGGCACGCGGGTCACCGCCGGGATCGTGGAGCATGGGGCGGGGTCTGTTGGGGATCGAGGACACATTGGCGGGCATCCGCGACGCCGACCTCCTCGCCGAGGTCGAGGCGGCCCGCGGCAGCTTCCTGTTCGCCACCATCGCGGAGACCATCCTGCACCGGCAGCGGGCCCGGGACGCGGAGGCCGCCGCCCGCGGGGCCGTGGCCGGCCGGCGCCAGGCCATGGGCCGGGACCAGCGCCGGCGCGACGCCATCCGCGAGGTCATCGAGACCGAGCCCACGGGGCCGGAGAACCTGCAGCACATCCATTCCGTGCTGGCCCTCTGCGGCCTGCCCTATCGCGATCCCGGGGACACCCGCGAATTCTTCCGGGAATACGGGCGCAATTCCCTCAGTCTCCTGGCGGGGCGCCTCAAGAACCCGGCCACCGGCGAGATGGAGTTCCAGGGACTGCCCTACGGCCCCAAGGCCCGCCTCGTCCTGCTGCACCTCTGCACCGAGGCCGTGCGCCAGCGCAGCCCCACCGTGGCGGTGGCCGACAGCCTGTCGGGCTTCATGAAGGAGATGGGCTTCGCCGTCACCGGCGGCGAGCGCGGCACCATCCGGCAGTTCAAGGAGCAATTGGCGCGGCTGGCCGCCTGCACCCTTCAGATCGGCCTCTGGGACGGGGCCGGCAGCGCCAGCACCCTCAACGTGCCGCCCTTCCGCCAGCTCGACCTCTGGCTGCCGCAGGGCGCCGACGGGGTGATCTGGCAGAAGAGCGTCCAGTTCCACCAGGATTTCTACGACAACCTGATCCAGCATGCCCTGCCGGTGGACATCCGCGCGGCCCGGGCCTTCTCGGGCTCGGCGCGCAAGCTCGACCTGCTGTTCTGGGTCGGCTACCGCCTGCGCGCCCTGCAGCGGCCCCTGCGGCTGACCTGGGAGAACCTGCACAAGCAGTTCGGCGCCGACAATGCCAGCCTCCGCAGCTTCCGGCAGGCCTTCAAGGCGGACCTCGCCCATCTGCAGGAGGTGTTTCCGAAGCTGCCGATCCGGCTCGACGACGGCGGCATGCTGCTGCAGCCCGCCGACCCGAGCGCCCTGCTGATCCCGCCGCGGGGCGCCCGGCCGCCGCGCAAGGCCATGCAGGCCGTAGCCTAACGGAACATTCCCTAAAGCCTATAAGGAATATGGCTTGCAGCCAATCCGCTGATAGGAATATGCGGGGAATGATCCGTCGCTCGACGGCTCCCCCAAGATATTCCGTGAGGCGTCCATGTTCCTGTCGGAGGCCGAGGCCGAGGCGGCCCTGCGCGATCTGCGCCGCCGGCGCGACGAACTCGACCGCGCCATCGCCGAGCACCAGCTCTACCTCGAACTCGGGCGCCGCCTCGGCGCGCCGGGCCGCGCCGCCGAACCGGCCCGGCCCGGGCCGGCGGCGCCGGACTCTGGCTCTGGCCCCGGCGCGGTGAACGGGCCCGAGCGGGCACCGGATCCGGGCCGGGCGGGCGAGGACCTGGTCGCCGCGCGCCGGCACGGGCGCGCCCTGGTGGCGGCCGCCGTCAACCTGCTGCACGAGGCCGGCCGGCCGCTCCATGCCGGCGAGATCCTGGAGGGCCTGACGGCGCTCGGCTTCGCGGTGCCGGGGCACGACCCCGTGGCCGCCCTCAACACCCGCCTGTGGAAGCGCTCCGGCCCGGGCGGCCCGCTCAAGCGCCTGGGCGAGGCGGTCTACGCCCCGTCCGAGGAGGACGAGGATCTCGGCTGACCGCCAGCGCGCGGCCGCGCCCTCACTCCGGCAGGGCGAAGACCGTGAGCTGGCCGCCCGGCGCCGTGTAGCGGGACAGGGCGGCGTAGCCGCCCACCGCGCCGGCGCCGTCGTTCGGGTCGGTGAGGCCGGCCGCCAGGCCGATCCCGGCCCAGCCGCCGACGCCGGAGAGCACGGCCACGTATTGCCGGCCCCGGTGGCGGTAGGTGGTGACGTTGCCGACGATGCCCGAGGGGGTCTTGAAGCGGTAGAGCGCGCGGCCCGAGCGGGCGTCGACGGCTTTCAGGTAGCCTTCCAGGGTGCCGTAGAACACCACGTCCCCGGCGGTGGCGAGGACCCCGGACCAGACCGAGAACGGCTCGGGGATCGACCAGCGGATCGCGCCCGCGACCCCGTCCCAGGCGGTCAGGGTGCCGGTGCGGGGATCGTCGGGCGCCGGGTGCAGGCTCACGGTGGCGCCCACATAGGGCAGGCCGGGGGTGTAGCTGACCTGGAACGGCTCGTAATCCATGCAGATGTGGTTGGTGGGGACGTAGAACAGCCGGGTGCGCGGCGAGTAGGCCGCCGGCTGCTGGTTCTTGGCCCCGATGGCGCCGGGGCAGATGCCCCGGGTGGTCTCGTCCTCGCCGGTGGCCTCCGGCGAGGAGCGCGGGTCTCGGACCGGGCGGCCGTAGTCCGGCGAGGCCCGGTCGAGGTCCACATGGGTCGCCCAGTTCACGGCGGGGTCGAACTTCTGCGCCACCAGGAGCTCGCCGGTGGCGCGGTCGAGGGTGTAGCCGAAGCCGTTGCGGTCGAAATGCGTGAGGAGCGGGCGGGCGACGCCGCCGATGACCTGATCGGTGAGGATCATCTCGTTGACGCCGTCGTAGTCCCACTCGTCGTGGGGCGTCATCTGGTAGAGCCAGCGCGCCATGCCGGTCTCGGGGCTGCGCGCCACGATCGAGGCCGCCCAGCGGTTGTCGCCGGGGCGCTGCGCCGGGTTCCAGGTCGAGGGATTGCCGGTGCCGTAATAGACGAGGTCGAGCGCCGGGTCGTAGGCGAACCAGCCCCAGGCGCAGGCGCCGCCGGTCCTCCACTGGTCGCCCTCCCAGGACCTGAGCGAGGAATCCCGGCCGACCGGCCTGCCGAGCGACGTCGTGCGCGCGGGATCGACCCGCATCGCCTCGTCGCTGCCCGTCGCGGTGGCGCGCCAGAGCCGGGCCCCGGTGCGCGCGTCGTAGGCGGTGACGTGGCACTGGACCCCGAACTCGCCCCCCGAGAGGCCGACCAGGACCTTGCCCTTCACGGGCAGGACGGCGGCGGTGTTGGTCTCGCCCCGGGCCGGGTCGCCGTTGCGGACCGACCAGTTCACCCGGCCGGTCTTCGCGTCGAGGGAGACCAGGGTGGTGTCGGCCTGCTGCAGGAAGAGGGCGCCGTCGGCATAGGCGAGGCCGCGATGGACCGTGTCGCAGCACAGCAGGGCCATGACCCCCGGATCCTGCTTCGGTTCGTAGCGCCAGAGGATGCGGCCGTCATGGTCGAGGTCGAGGGCCGTGACGGTGTTGGGGAAGGGGGTGTGGACGTACATCACCCCGTCCACCACCAGGGGGGCGCCCTCGTGTCCGCGCAGGACCCCGGTGGAGAAGGTCCAGGCGACCTGCAGCCGGCCGACATTGGCGGCGGTGATCTGATCGAGGTCCGAATAGCGGGTGTTGGCCGCGTCGATCGTGGGCAGCACTGTCTGGGCCGGGGCCGGAGCCGGGCCGAGGAGGGCGCCGGCCAGCAGGCCGAGCGGGAGGAGCGCGCGCATGGAAAGTCCCCGGGTGTGGGGTTTCGGGACAGGCCCAGGGTCCTAGTCCCGGCGCGCCGCCGGCGCGCGGCAGCGAAGTGACGCGGGCGGCGCGCCGCCGCCCGGTCGCGTGTCGGGACGCGCCCGAGTCGGAGCGTCGCCGATCCTAGAAGTAGGGTCCGAAGAGCGGCCGCGGGCGGTAATAGCCGTAGCGCGGTCCGTAGACGGGACGGGGTCCGTAGAACGGCCGCGGCCGGTAGTAGCCGTAGGGGCGGTAGATCGGCCGGCAATAGCCGAACCGGTTCGGGATGAAGCCGGGACCGCAGCCATAGGCGACGGTCTCGACGGGGGCGCCCGCCAGCGTCCCGGCGGGGGCGGGGGCGATCGGCGCCGCCTCGGCGGCCGCGGCGAGGCCGGCGGCACCGGCGACGCCGAGCGTCGCGGCCAGAGCCGTGCGGGCGAGCATCGTGCGAAACAGCGATTTCACGGACATGACGCCATGACCCTCTGTTGGTGTGACCTTTGCGGTTGTTGATCCTCCGGCCTCGTGGAGGTTCGAAGACCGTCACGGGGCTCGAGGATCTCCAGGATGCCGGGCGGTTGCTGAACGTGCGCTGACGGGGGGCGGTTCAGCCCGCGGCGACGGGGCCGGCGGTCCGCGGGCGGCCCGCCCAGCCCAGGATGCGCCGGCGCGCCGGCTCCTCGAGGCCGCGATGCAGGAGGACGCTGAGGGCGAGGGCCAGGGCGGCGGCGAGCCCCGCTCCGAGCCAGGGGGCCCCGGCGAGCCGGCCCCCGAGGGCGACCCGGTCGAGGCTGTTCACCAGGGCGTAGGCCGGGACGTGGATCAGGTAGAGGGCGAACGAGATCCGGCCGAGGAAGACGAAGCCGGGCGTCACCAGGGGGCCGCCGCGGAGCTGGGCGCCGGCCAGGATCAGCGGCGCCCAGGCCAGCGCCGTGAGCCCGTTGTGGAGCAGCACCTCGGGCAGGTGGGGGGCGCCCGCCACCAGGGCGAGGCCGGCCAGGGCCGCGGCGGCGAGGAGGGCGGGGGTGGGCAGCCGCCAGCGGGTCCAGGCCCCGTAGAGGAGCAGCCCCGCGATGAATTCCGGCAGGCGCATCAGCGGGTTGTACTTGATGGCCTGGGCCAGCAGCACCGGGCCGGCGCCCCCCGGCTCCGGCCCGATGAGCGAGACGCCGGGGGCGTAGCGCGCGAAGGCGAGGGCGGCCCCGCCGGTCAGGACGAGCCAGGCGGCGAGGGTGAGCCGCGCGATGCGGCCGGGTGCCCCGAGCGCCAGCGGCAGCAGGAGGGGAAACAGGGCGTAGAAGACCACCTCCACCGAGACCGACCAGCTCGGGCAGTCGAGGGCGCAGGCCGCCCCCGGCACCCAGGCGTGCAGGCCCAGCGGCGCCAGCACGGCGCCCGCGGCCATCAGCCCCTGCAGGGGCGGGGCCGACTTCGCCACCCAGGCGACGAACCAGGGCAGGGCGAGGACGAGGCACAGGAGGTAGACCGGATAGACGCGTGCCACCCGCGCCCAGGCGAAACGCGCGCGGGCGGCGCGGTCGGTGAGGTCCACGTCCCGGTAGGTGTAGGCCAGGATGAAGCCCGAGAGCAGGAAGAAGAAGGTCACCCCGGAATAGCCGAGGCGGACCGCCCCGGGGATCGCCGCGTCGGCAAAGAAGAAGGCCGCGTAGTGGAACACCACCACGTAGGCGGCGGCCACGAAGCGCAGGGCGGTGAGCGCCGGCAGCGGTGCCACCGGCGGATGGGCGGGCGGGGGCAGGGCGCTCACCGCGGGCCCCCCGCGACGACCCGCCCGGCGGCGCCGAAGCGCAGGCCGAGGACCGAGAGGGCGAGGAGGAAGAACAGCGCGTTGGTGGCCTGGTAGAACACCGATTCGAAGACCCCCACCATCAGGCCGAACAGCCAGATCCGCAGGAAGAGCAGCCGCAGCGGGTCGAGGGCGCGGCCGGCCTCGGCCCGGCTTTGGGCCTGGAGGTCGGAGAGGGGCGCCAGCACCATCCACCACAGCGTCAGGGCGAGGCCCGGCCAGCCGCTCTCCAGGGCGGTGTTGAGGTAGCCGTCATGGGCGTCGGTGGCGCGGTTGACCCAGGTCGTGGCATCGCCGCCGCCGCCGTAGAACACGCTCTCCCAGAAGGCCCCGTAGCCGAAGCCGGTGAGCGGCTTCTTGGCGATGTTGTCGAGGGCGAAGCTCCAGATCTCGGTGCGGCCAGTATAGGTCGGGTCCGCGGCCAGGCTCGCGACCAGGGCGCCGAGGCCGGGCGACATCACCGAGCCCACGGTGAGCAGGAGCAGCAGGGCCAGGGGGCCGAGGAGCACCAGCCGGCGCCAGGCGCCGGAGGCCGAGAGGGTGCAGGCCCAGGTCAGGGCGAGCACCGCCGGGGTCATGATCAGGGAGGTCTTGGCGTTGGTGAAGACGAGGAACACGCCCGCCAGCCCCACGACCCCGTAGCCCAAAAGACGCCGGCCCATCCCGGCCCAGAACAGCCCGACGAAGATGAACAGGCTCATGGCCGCCCCGGCCCCGTTCTTGTGGGCGAAGACGCCCCGCCAGCTGCCCGCGTGCTCGGGCTCGATCAGGTCGAGGGCGGTGTGCATCGCGCGCTCGGGCACCAGCCCGAGGCCGAGATAGCAGGTCGCCAGCACGAGGAGGACGGTGCTGCCGAGGACGTGGGCGAACTGGCGGGCGTCGCGGGCGAGCACCAGCACGCTCACCACCCCGCCGAACATGATGACGAGGGAGACGAGGCGGCGTGCCGAGACGGCGGGCTCGATCGAGAGCGCGGTGGAGACGCCGATCCAGCCCAGCGTGGCCAGGATCGGCAGGGTGGCCAGCGGCCGCAGGGCCTCGCGTCCGCGCCAGGCGAGCACCGCCACCGCGAGGCCGCCCATGATCAGGAACAGCACCTGGTTGACGAGGTTTCCGCCGGCCCGCGAGGCGGCGTTCTCCGCCGCCGTCCCGTCGAGGAACGGATCGGCCCCGATCAGCACGAAGAGCAGGATCGCCCCCATCACCCCGATGCGCAGGGCGTCGGGCAGGTCCGCCCGCCGCGTCGTGGCCGCGCCGGTGGCGATGCCCGTCGTCATGGTCCACTCCCGCGCTCGAGGGCCGGCAAGGTCGCGCAGTCTAGGGGCGCCGGCCCCGTCCGATAGGCGCGCAGAATACGGTTAAGAACGCGCAAAGGGCCGGCGGGCCCGCCTCAAGGCCCGGCTGCGCCCCAGGCGACGATGTCGGTCGCGCCCGTGATCGCGCCCACGATGCGCTCGCGCTCGGCCCGGCCGGCGGCGAGGCGCCCCCGCACCGCCGCCAGCACGGCCGGGTCGGCGCTGGCGGGCGTGCCGGCGGCGAAGGGCGGCGCCGGCGCGTATTCGAGGCCGAGCTGGATCGCCTCCGCCGCCGGCTGCCCGGCGAGCTCGGCCGCCAGGGTCAGGGCGAAATCGATCCCGGCGGTGACGCCGCCCCCGGTCAGGAGGTTGCCGTCGCGCACCACCCGCTCGGCCACCGGGATCGCCCCGAAGGCCGAGAGGAGGTCGAGGCTCGCCCAGTGGGTGGTGGCGCGCCGGCCCCGCAGGAGCCCGGCCGCCCCGAGCACCAGGGCCCCGGTGCAGACGGAGGTGACGTAGCGGGCGCGCGCCGCCTGATCGCGCAGGAAGGCGAGGACCGCCGCATCCCGCATCAGCGGGTTCACCCCGAGGCCGCCGGGGACGCAGAGCACGTCGAGCTGCGGGCACGCGGCCATGGTCAGCGTCGGGGTCAGCGCGAGGCCGGTGGAACTGGTCACCGGCGCCCGGTCGGCGGCCACGAGGTGGACCCGCGCCCCGGGAATCCCGACGAAGACCTCGTAGGGCGCGGTCAGGTCGAGCTGCTGGACGTTCGGGAAGGTGAGGAGCCCGATCTCGAGGGGCATGAGGCTGTCTCCGGCTGTCTGGACAGGCCGACCCTAACCCGTCAGGCTCTGGCCGGAATGACGAAGAGCCCTCGGTTCCTGCCAGATCGCGCCGCGGACGAACCCCGGTCCATCGAGATCCTCGCCTTCCCGGGGGTGCAGCTCCTCGACGTGTCGGGCCCGCTGCAAGTCTTCGCGACGGCGAACGACCTCTTCGCCACGGCGAACGATCGCCCGGCTGCCGGCCTCGCGGGCGCCGGCGCGGCGCCCTATGCCCTGCGGGTGGTGGCGGCGGGCGGCGGCACGGTCGCCAGCTCCGCCGGGCTCGGCCTCGCGACGGAGCCGCTGCCGTCCGCGGACCGGACGGTCGACACCCTCGTGGTCGCTGGCGGGCGCGGCGTCTCCGGGGCGATCGCGGACGGGCTGCCCGCCTGGGTCGCCGCCCGGGCACCCCGCGCCCGGCGGGTGGCCTCGGTCTGCACCGGCGCCTTCCTGCTCGGGGCGGCGGGCCTCCTCGACGGGCGCCGGGCGGTGACCCACTGGACCCGCTGCGCCGAACTGGCGCGCCGCCATCCGGAGGCGCGGGTCGAGCCCGACCCGATCTTCATCCGGGACGGCACGCTCTGGACCTCCGCCGGGGTGACGGCGGGCATCGACCTGGCGCTCGCCCTGGTGGAGGCCGATCTCGGCCGGGCCGCCGCGCTGGCGGTCGCCCGGCACCTCGTGGTCTTCCTCAAGCGCCCGGGCGGGCAGGCCCAGTTCAGCACCGTCCTGTCGCAGCAGGCCCTGTCGCCCATGGCGGGCGGCGCGCGCTTCGAGGCGCTGCAGGCCTGGATCGCGGACCATCTCGGCGAGGACCTCACCGTGCCGCGCCTGGCTGAGGCGGCCGGCATGAGCCCGCGCGGCTTCGCCCGCCACTACCGCGCGGCCACGG
Source organism: Methylobacterium sp. FW306-05-D (assembly GCF_058782155.1). NCBI lineage: Bacteria > Pseudomonadati > Pseudomonadota > Alphaproteobacteria > Hyphomicrobiales > Methylobacteriaceae > Methylobacterium > Methylobacterium sp. FW306-05-D. The sequence continues at coordinate 10,956 of NZ_JBYSXL010000050.1, read as the reverse complement.
GGCTGACCCCGGCCCGCGCCCTGGAGCGCCAGCGCGTCGAGGCGGCCCGGCGGCTCCTGGCCGAGACCGCCCTGCCGGTGAAGCGCATCGCCGCGCGCTGCGGCTTCGGCTCCGAGGAGACCCTGCGGCGCAGCTTCCTCCGCCACGTGGCGGTGGCGCCCGCTTCCTACCGGCAGCGGTTCCGCGCGGCCGGGGCGGCCGGCGAGCCCGCGGACCCCGGGATTTGACATTCCCGGCCGCATCATCGACACCGCCGGCCTCGCCGCCTCGACCGGAATCAGCGATCGGATTCCCGGGTCGGGTGCCGGTCCGGAGCCGCGTATGTCCCCCCTGACGGCCCATCCGCCCGCATGACCGACCGCGCCACCGTGCCCCGCCCGGCCCGCGGGGACGCCTTCGCGTTCCCGGACACCCTCCTGTCCGTTGCGACCCGGAGCCATGCCTGGGCCTGCGCCCTCCTGGTGGCCCTCTGCCTCGTCTGCTTCCTGCCGGGCATCGCCTCGCTCCAGCCGATGGACCGGGACGAGCCGCGCTTCGCCCAGGCCTCCAAGCAGATGCTGGAGACCGGCGACCTCGTCGACATCCGCTTTCAAGGAGAGGCCCGGCACAAGAAGCCGGTGGGCATCTACTGGGCCCAGGCCGCCGTGGTCGGCGCCGCCGAGGCCCTCGGCGTGCCGAACGCCCGCACCACCATCGGCCTCTACCGCATCCCCTCCCTGCTGGGGGCCATCGGGGCGGTGCTCCTGACCTACTGGTCGGCCCTGGTCTTCCTGCCCCGGCGGGGCGCCGTCCTCGCCGCCGCCCTGTTCGGGGCCTGCGTCGTGCTCTCGGCCGAGGCGCGCCTGGCCAAGACCGACGCGCTGCTCTGCGCCTGCGCGGTGGCGACCTTCGGCGGCCTCGCCCGGGCCTGGCTCCGGCGCGACGCCGGTCCCGGGCGCCTCGACACCGTCACGGTGCTGGCCTTCTGGCTCGGCCTCGCCCTCGGCATCCTGATCAAGGGCCCGATGGTGCCGCTGTTCTGCGGCCTGCCGGCCCTGGTCCTCTCCGTCCGGTGGCGCTCCGCCCGCTGGCTCGGCGCCCTGCGGCCCGGCCTCGGCCTGCCGCTCACCCTGCTGATCGTGGCGCCCTGGTTCGCGGCCATCACCTGGAAGAGCGGCGGCGCCTTCTACGGCGAGGCGGTGGGCCACGACATGCTGAGCAAGGTCCAGGGCGGCTCGGAGAAGCACTTCGCCCCGCCCGGCGCCTATCTGGTGGCCTTCTTCGGCACCTTCTGGCCCGGCGCCGCCTTCGCGGCGCTCGCCGCCCCCTTCGCCTGGGGCTACCGGCGCGAGCCGGCCATCGCCTTCCTCCTCGCCTGGATCGTGCCGACCTGGATCCTGTTCGAGATCGTGCCGACCAAGCTGCCCCACTACGTGCTGCCGCTGATGCCGGCCATCGCCATCCTCACCGTGCGGGCGCTGGCCGCCGGCGCCCTGCACCCCGAGCGCCGGGGCGCGCGCCTCACCGCCGGGCTGGTGGTGCTGATCCCGGTCGGCCTCACCCTCGGCCTCTCGGCCTTCGCCTTCGCCTACGACCGGACCCTGCCCTGGGCCGGGCTGCCCCTGCTGCTGGCTGCCAGCGCCGTGTCGGCCCTGGCCTGGCGCGCCTTCGCCCGGGGCCTGCCCGAGCGGGCGCTGGCCCTCGGCATCCTGGCGGCGATGCTGCTCTCGCCGGCGGTCTTCGGCCTGACCCAGCCGGTGATGGCCGCCCTCAAGGTCTCGCCCCGCCTCGCGGCGATCCGCGATGCTCTGCCCTGTCCGCATCCGCGCGTCGCCAGCCTCGGCTACCGCGAGCCGAGCTTCGTCTTCCTGATCGGCACCGATCTCGCCATGCTCGGCACCGGCGCCGAGGCCGTCGACTTCCTGAAGGGCCAGGGGTCCGCCGGGGGTGGAGCCTGCCGCCTCGTCTACGTGGAAGGCCGGTTCGCGGCGGCGTTCGAGGCCGCCGCCGGGGCGGCCGGGCTGGCGCCGAACCGGGTCGGGACCGTCTCGGGCTTCAACATCAACGGCGGACGCCGGGTCGACCTCTCGGCCTACGCGGCGATGCCCTGACCCTCCTCGGATCGAACCCCATGCGCCTCTCCGTGATCATCCCGGTGAAGAACGAGGCCGGCAACATCGCGAGCCTCGTCGCCGAGCTCGAGACCGCCTGCGCGCCGCTCGCGCCCTTCGAGGTGGTCTATGTCGACGACGGCTCCACCGACGGCACCGCCGAGGCCCTGCGGGCGGCGCAGGCCGGCCGGCCCTGGCTGCGGGTGCTCGCCCACGACCGCACCGCCGGCAAGGCCGCCGGCATCCGCAGCGGGATCGCGGTGGCCCGCGCACCGGTCTGCGCCCTGATGGACGGCGACGGCCAGAACGACCCGGCCTTCCTGGCGCCCCTGCTCCAGGCCATCGAGGCGGGCGGCGCGGGCGTCGGCCTCGCGCAAGGCCAGCGCGTCGGGCGCAAGGACGGGCGGCTCAAGAGCCTGCAGTCGCGCATCGCCAACGGGGTCCGGGTGCGCATCCTCAAGGACGCCACCCGCGACACCGGCTGCGGCTACAAGCTCGTGCGCCGCGAGGTCTACCACACCCTGCCGTTCTTCGACGGGCAGCACCGCTTCATGCCGGCGCTGGTCGCCCGCGAGGGCTTCGGCGTGGTCCACCGGGACGTGGTCGACCGGCCGCGCTTCACCGGCACCTCGAAATACGGCCTGTTCGACCGGCTCTGGGTCGGGCTCCTGGATCTCGCCGGCGTGTGGTGGCTGATCCGGCGCAAGCGGGTGACGCCGCGGGTCACGGACGTGACGGGAGCCTGAGCCATGCTGATCCATCTCGCCGAGGACGTACGCGGCTACGTCTACGACGTCTTCGTCACCCGCTTCGATGCCTGGCTGGTCTTCGGCATCCTGGCCCAGGCGGTGTTCGGCGCCCGCTTCGTGGTGCAGTGGCTCGCCTCCGAGCGGGCGGGCAAGAGCGTGATGCCCCTGGCCTTCTGGGTTCTCTCCATCGCGGGCGGCCTGATGACCCTGGTCTACGGCCTCGTGCGGCGCGAGCCGGTGATCATCTTCGGGCAGGCGCTGTCGACCTTCATCTACCTGCGCAACGTCGCCCTGATCCTGCGCGAGCGCCGCGCCGCCCGGGCGGCCGCCCCGGCGCGATGACGCCGCTGCCGCCCTTCCACGACGACCTCGCCGCGGCCCTCGCGGAGGTCTGGCGCCTGCTGGAGGCGGGGCCCGCCTTGCGCCGCAACGCCTTCCACATGCCCGCGCTCGCCACCGTCGACGCGCAGGGCCACCCGCAGGTGCGCACCGTGGTGTTGCGCGCGGCCGACCCGGCGGCCGGCGCTCTGCGCTTCCACTGCGACCGGCGCTCGGACAAGGCGGCCGAACTCGCCGCCTCCGGGCATGCGGCCCTGCACGGCTACGATTCCGGATCGAAGATCCAGATCCGGGCCTCGGGCCCCGCGACGCTCCACACCGACGACGCCCTGGCGGAAGCCGCCTGGGCCGGGTCGATGGCGATGAGCCGCGTCTGCTACGGCGCCGACCCCGCCCCCGGCGCGCGCTTATCTGCCGGCGACGCCTACACCCTGCCGGACCCCGAGACCGCCCTGACCCTCGGCCGGCCGAACTTCTGCGCCGTGGTGGTGACGCTCGCCCGCCTCGAATTCCTCTACCTCGACCGGCGCGGCCACCGCCGGGCCGCCTGGGAGCGGGCCGACGGCTGGCGCGGAGCCTGGCTGGCGCCCTGAGGGCTCGCCGCCGCCGAACGGGCCATGATCGCACGAGCGATGCTCGAGCGAGGCATGCGGGCGCGGCCCCGCCGCCGGTGCCGGCGCGGGGGATGGCCCCAGAGACGCACCCGAAACGGGAGACGCGGGACGCCGCGAGACCACGTTTCTTGGACTGGTATGCCGGTCTCCCGGCGTCCCTCGGCCCGGCCCCTCGCGGGGCCGATCCTGTTCGTCACGACGTCTTCTCGGCACCGGCGACCCGGCTAATGGCAGCCCCCCTCCGGAATCCGGCGCCCCTGCGGGCGGCGACGTCCGGCGGCCGTCTGATCAGGGCCCGAGGCCCCGAGCCCGCCTCGTAGTGGGCGGACCGTCCGATCTCTCGGTGCGTCCCAGGGGACCGGGTGCAGCCCTGCGGCCTTGCAGCCCTGCGGCCTTGCAGCCCTGCGGCCTTCCCGTCCGGGACGCCTTGCGTCGCCGATGCGGCCCGGGGCGATGGCGAAACCGGGCCATCGACGCGGGGCGCCGTCTCCTCCCCCCGAGCCCCCCGGCCCGGTCCGCCGGGGGGCCTCCCGTGTGGGAGGCGAGTGCCCGCACTGAACCACGGAATAGGAATATTGTCAATGATTTTCGGTGTCGGCGATGCGGCTGCCGGCGCTGGACCGGCGACCGCTCACAGCGCCGCGCGCAACCGCGAAAACCCCGCGTCGAGATCCGCCTGCAGATCCGCAACATCCTCCAGGCCGATGTGGAAGCGCAGGCCCGGTCCGCCGGGATTCCACTTGGTGGCGGTGCGGTACTTCGTGCAGTCGAACGGGATGACGAGGCTCTCGAAGCCGCCCCAGGAGAAGCCCATCCCGAACAGTTCGAGCCCGTCGAGCATGGCCGCCACGGCCCGCTCCGGGGCGGGCTTGAGGATGACGCCGAACAGGCCCGAGGCGCCGGAGAAGTCGCGCGTCCAGATCGCGTGGCCGGGATCGTCGGGCAGGGCCGGATGGAGCACGCGGGCCACCTCCGGCCGGGCCTGGAGCCAGCGCGCCATGGCGAGCCCCTGGGCCCCGTGCTCGCGCAGGCGCAGGGCCATGGTGCGCAGGCCCCGCAGGGCCAGGAACACGTCCTCCGGGCCGGGGCACATGGCGAAGTGCTCGAAGGTCCGGTGCAGGGCCGGCCAGTACGTGGCGTTCGCCGAGGTCAGGCCGAGGAGCAGGTCCGAGCCGCCCGAGAGGTACTTGGTTCCCGCCTCGACCGCGATGTCGACGCCGCGCGCATGGGGCGGGAACAGGAGCGGCGTCGCCCAGGTGTTGTCCATGATCACCGCCGCGCCCCGGGCGTGCACGATCGCGGCGATGGCCGGGATGTCCTGCATCTCGAAGCTCTGCGAGCCCGGCGCCTCCACGAGGACCGCCTTCGTGGCGTCGCGCATCAGGTCGGCGATGCCGGCGCCGATCAGGGGATCGTAGTACTCGACCTCCACCCCGAAGCGCTTCAGGACGCCGTCGCAGAAGATGCGGGTGGGGCGGTAGGCGGAATCGCTGACCAGCAGGTGGTCGCCGGCCGAGACCACCGCCATCAGCGCCACGGTGAGCGCAGCGAGGCCCGACGGCGTCAGCACGGTGCCGGCCGCGCCTGCGAGCTCGCTCCAGGCGCGCGTCAGGGATTCCGTCGTCGGCGTGCCCGAGGTGCCGTAATCGAAGCGCCCGCGCCGGTGCTGGAGATCGTCGTAGGTCGGGAACAGCACCGTCGAGCCGCGATAGATCGGGGTGTTGACGAAGCCGTGCTGGGCGGAGGGGTCGCGCCCCGCATGGACGAGGCGGGTGCTCGCCCCGAAGCGGGCGGGATCGCGGGGAGGGGTGTTCGACATCGGCACCGGTGGGCGAGGGGATGAACCTGCCGCGACCGAAGCCCGGCCCGCGCGCCGGCGTCAAGCCGGGGGCGGTGCCCCGTGCGGCCGTCGAACCCCACCCCGTCATTCCGGGCTCGCAGCCTCCGAGAGGAAGCGTCAGAGGGCGAGACTCCCCGTC
>NZ_JBYSXL010000050.1:0-5175 GCF_058782155.1 Methylobacterium sp. FW306-05-D | reverse complement strand
CCCCGGAATGACGGGGTTGGGTCGGATGGCCGGTTTGGGCCTGCGCCGGCCGCAGAGGTTTGGAAGGCTGTCGACGCATCCACGTCGATTCCATCGCCAACCCGGTCATTCCGGGGCGCCGCAGGCGAGCCCGGAATCCAGAGCCGCGCGGCCGGGCCATCGCTCGCAGCCTCCGAGAGGAAGCGTCAGAGGGCGAGACTCCCCGTCAGGTCGGACCAGTCCGGGTTGAAGTCCTCGATCAGCCTGACCTTCCAATCGCGGCGCCACGTCTTGAGCGCCTTCTCGCGCTGAATCGCCTCGATGGGTCGATCATAGAGCTCGTACCAGACCAGGCGGTCGACCGCGTAACGCGCCGTGAAGCCGGCCGTTCGCTTCGCCTTGTGCTCATGGACACGGCGCGCCAGGTCGTTCGTCACGCCGAGATACAGCGTACCGTGTCGCCGGCTCGCGAGCATGTAGACGGCGAAGGGCATGGTTTTCGTCGCAGGGTCGGGGCACACGATCATGCGACGATCCGACGGCTGCGTCAGCGATCTTTCCACGTTCGTCGTGGGTCTGGATTCCGGGCTCGCCTGCGGCGCCCCGGAATGACCGGGTTGGATCGGATGGCGGTTTGGGCCTGCGCCGGCCGAAGGGTTTTGAAAGGCTGTCGAAGCATCCGCGTCGATTCCATCGCCAACCCGGTCATTCCGGGGCGCCGCAGGCGAGCCCGGAATCCAGACCCGCAAGGGATATCCGAAACCGCGCGGGCGCTCGTGCGCAATCGGCGCATCGTTCCGGGCTCGCCTGCGGCGCCCCGGACTGGCGGGGTTGGGGCGGCTGGCCGGGGTTCCCGGCTTGACCCCGGCCGCCGATGCCCTGCAATGCGCGCATGCGATCCCTGTCGATCCCGCTCCTCGCCGTCCTGCTCGCCGCCCCGCCGGCGCTCGCGCAGGGCGACACCCTCGCGCAGGTGAAGGCGCGCGGGCACCTCGTCTGCGGGGTCAGCGGCGGGGTGGCGGGCTTCAGCATGCCGGACGGGCAGGGGCGCTGGCACGGCCTCGACGTGGATTTCTGCCGGGCGCTCGCCGCCGCGATCTTCGACGATCCCGACAGGGTGCGCTTCATCCCGCAATCCTCGGCCGCGCGCTTCACCGCCCTGCAATCGGGCGAGATCGACGTGCTCGCGCGCAACACCACCTGGACCCTGTCGCGCGACACCGCCGCGATGAACTTTCCCGTCATCACCTTCTTCGACGGCCAGGGATTCCTGGTGCGGAAATCCCTCAACATCAGCCAGGTCAAGCAACTCGACCGGGCGACGATCTGCCTGCAGCAGGGCACCACCACGGAGCTCAACACCGCCGACTGGTTCCGCACGCGGGGCCTGAGCTACCAGGTCGTCACCTTCGCCAACAGCGAGCAGACGCTGGGCGCCTACGAATCGGGGCGCTGCGACGCCTACTCGACGGACAAGTCCTCCCTCTACGGCGAGCGCCTGAAGACCGCCCACCCGGAGGAGCACGTGATCCTCGACGAGGCGATCTCCAAGGAGCCCTTCGCGCCCGGCGTGCGCCAGGGCGACGACGCCTGGCGCGACCTCGTGGCCTGGACCCACTACGCCATGATCGACGCGGAGGAGTCAGGCATCACGCAGGAGAACGTGGACCGGCTCCGGCGCGAGACCCTGAGCCCGGACGTGAAGCGCATCCTCGGGCTCGAGGGCAAGTACGGCCAGGGCCTCGGGCTGACCGTCGACTGGGCCTACCGGATCGTCCACCACGTCGGCACCTACGGCGACGTCTTCGCCCGCAACCTCGGCGACGGCACGCCCCTGAAGATCCCGCGCGGGCTGAACGCGCTCTGGACGAACGGGGGCCTGCAATACGGGCCGCCGATCCGGTGAGGGCCGGTCCGCCCAGGCCCGGATCGACACCGAGATCCCCCCGCGCCCTCGCGCTCCAGGCCCTCGTCGCGCTGGCGCTGGCGGCGCTCGCCTATCTCGCCGTCACCAACGCGTCCGAGAAACTCGCGCGCCAGGGCATCACCGCCGGGTTCGGCTTCCTCGGGCGCTCGGCGGGGTTCGACATCAGCCAGCGGCTGATCCCCTACGCGGCCGCCACCGCGACCTATCGCGACGCGTTTTGCGTCGGCCTCCTCAACACGCTCCTGGTCTCAGGGCTCGCCATCGGGCTGGCCACGCTGATCGGTTTTGCCGTCGGCATCGCCCGGCTCTCGCCGAACTGGCTCGCCCGGACGCTGGCGGCCACCTATGTCGAGACCCTGCGCAACCTGCCGCTGCTGCTCCAGCTCCTGGTCTGGTACGTGGCCGTGCGGGTGGCGCTGCCGGAGGCGCAGCGTCCGGCGGCCTGGGGCGGGGCCTATCTCAGCCAGCGCGGGCTCGTCCTGCCGCGCCCCGAGTTTTTCGGATTCGCCTGGCTCGTGCCCCTGGCCTTCGCGGCGGGGATCGGCGCGGCGATCGCCTGGGGCCGCCGCGCGGCCCGGCGGGTCGAGGCGGGGGCGAAACCCGGCCCGGTCGCGGGGCCGGCCCTCGCCCTCGTGCTCGGCCTGCCGGCGCTGGCCTGGATCGGGCTCGCCCTGGCGGGGCATCCCGTCGGGATCGCCTGGCCGGCGCCCGGCCCCTTCGGCCCCGAGGGCGGGCTCGGGGTGCTGCCGGAATTCGCCGCCCTGCTCCTCGGGCTCTCCACCTACACGGCGGCCTTCATCGCCGAGATCGTGCGCGCGGGCCTCAACAGCGTGGCCCGGGGCCAGGGGGAGGCGGCCGCCGCCCTGGGTCTCGGCCGGGCCAAGACGCTGCGGCTCGTGACGATTCCGCAGGCGATGCGGGTGATCGTGCCGCCGCTGACCAGCCAGTACCTCAACGTCACGAAGAACTCGTCCCTGGCGGTGCTGATCGGCTATCCCGACCTCGTCCACGTCTTCATGGGCACGGTGCTCAACCAGACCAACCAGGCCGTGGAGGTCGTGGCGATCACCATGGCGGTCTACCTCACCCTGAGCCTCGGCCTCGCGGCGCTGATGAACGCCTATAACCGCCGCGCGGCCCCCGCATCCCGATGAGGCAGGCGACGCGATGACCGTGATCCGCGAGACCCTCCTGCCCCCGGCCTCGCCCCCGCGCCGGACCGGCGGCCCCGTCGGCTGGCTCCGGGACAACCTGTTCTCGGGGCCCGGCAACACCCTGACGACGCTGATGATCCTGGCCGGGCTGGCGCTGCTGCTGCCCCCGGTCGTCCGCTTCCTCGTCACCGACGCGGTCTGGCACGGGAATTCGGGCGAGGCCTGCCGCCCCGAAGTCGCCGGGCACCCGGTGGGCGCCTGCTGGGCCTTCATCGGGGCCAAGATCAACTACCTCGTCTACGGCTCCTACCCGGCGGTCGAGCGCTGGCGCCCGAACCTGTTCTTCGGCCTCGTGGCCCTGGGGACGGCCTGGATGCTGTGGCTCGACGCGCCGCGGCGCGGCCTCGGGGCGGTCTTCGTCTTCGGCCTCGGCCCGCTCCTGTCGTTCTGGCTGCTCTCGGGCGGCCTGTTCCCGGGGATTCCGGTTCTCGGCCTCGCCCCCGTGGCCACCAGCCTGTGGGGCGGCATCCTGGTCACCCTGGTGGTCTCGCTGGTGGGCATCGTCGCGGCCCTGCCGCTCGGCATCCTGCTGGCGCTCGGGCGGCGCTCGGAACTGCCGGTCCTGCGCTATGCCTGCATCGGCTTCATCGAGTTCTGGCGCGGGGTGCCGCTGATCACCGTGCTGTTCATGGCCAACGTGATGCTGCCGCTGTTCCTGCCCGGCGACCTCACCGTGGACCGGCTGGTGCGCCCGCTGGTCGGCATCGCGCTGTTCGCCTCCGCCTACATGGCCGAGGTGGTGCGCGGCGGCCTGCAGGCGATCCCCGAGGGGCAGGGGCGGGCGGCCCTGGCGCTGGGGCTGACCCGATGGCAGGCCCTGCGCCTCGTCGTCCTGCCCCAGGCCCTCAAGGTGGTGGTGCCCGGCATCGTCAACACGCTGATCGGCCTGTTCAAGGACACGACCCTCGTCTCCATCGTGGGCATCGCCGATTTCATCCGGGTGCTGGAGGCCGCCCGCGCCGATCCGCGCTGGTCGGCGCCGACGATCCCCGCCACGGCCTACGCCTTCGCGGCCCTGTTCTACCTCGCGGTCTGCTTCTCGATGGCGCGCTACGCCGCCTTCGTCGAGCGGCGCCTCGCCGCCGGCGAGCGGGGCCGGGCATGAGCGCGCCCGCCGTCGAGTTCCGCGCCGTGAACAAGTGGTTCGGGACCGCCCACGTCCTGCGCGACGTCTCGCTCACGGTCGCGAAGTCCGAGACGATCGTGATCTGCGGCCCCTCGGGCTCGGGCAAGTCGACCCTGATCCGCTGCGTCAACGGTCTCGAGCCCTATCAGGGCGGCACGATCCGGGTCGAGGGCCGGGACCTCACCCCCGCCCGCATCCCGGCGGTGCGCCGCGCCGTCGGCATGGTGTTCCAGCACTTCAACCTGTTTTCCCACCTCACGGTGCTGGAGAACTGCACCCTGGCGCCGATCCACGGGCGCGGGACCGGGCGCCGGGCCGCCGAGGCGCGGGCGCGGGACGAACTCCGGCGCCTCGCCATCGCGGAGCTGGCGGACCGCTATCCCGGCCAGCTCTCCGGCGGCCAGCAGCAGCGGGTCGCCATCGCCCGCGCCCTCTGCCTCGACCCGGCCGTGATGCTGTTCGACGAGCCGACCTCGGCCCTCGACCCCGAGATGGTGCAGGAGGTGCTCGACACCATGAGCGATCTGGCGGCCCGCGGCATGACCCTGCTCTGCGTCACCCACGAGATGGGCTTCGCCCGCCGCGTCGCCGACCGGGTGGTGTTCATGGACGCGGGCCAGATCGTCGAGGTGGCGCCGCCCGAGGCCTTCTTCGACCGCCCCGAGCATCCCCGCACCCGGGAATTCCTCGCCCGCATCCTGTGAGCGGGGAAAGGTGTGCCGGCGCAGGACGCCGCGCGCCCGGGCGGGCTCCGGTTCGTTAACGTCGATGCGCTAAATCCATCCCGGTACTCGCGTATCCGGGAAGCCCGTCCCTTGCGTATCCTGCGGAACATCGTCGTCGGCAGCGTCTTCGGCGGCAGCGCCCTGGTCATCGCCTTCGCCTGCGTCGACCGGCTCGACCATCCGGCGCCCCGGGCCGCCGCGTCC